>JAAYHS010000077.1 GCA_012735315.1 Bacillota bacterium
ACATAAACGCTCCCACAGCTAAAAGAATTACCAAAAATAAAACTCCGATGATTATTTTCAATTTTTTCATCTTAATACCCCCTTAAAATTTGCTAATTTTTCAGCAATCGCTTATTTCAATTTCTCCGGTTCCTCCGCGCCGATATTTACTATTTTATTCACCTTTGCCAACCAGCCACCCAAGAAAAACGGACCGGCGAAAAAGTAGCCGACGAGTGCCGCCGGAAGATTATTCAAGTTATTTAAATCATTTTTTTCGCAGAATAAAATAGCTTCTCTTGCTCTCGTATTCAACATTTTCATAGGGATACCGGATCAGGATATCAATGATTTGAAATCCCAATTCTTCCACCAAACGCTTGATCTCATCGACCTTAAAATAGTAAAAAGTCAGCTCATTGCCTTCTTTATTAAAAAAATTCCGCACACAGGTTTGGGCTTCCTTTTCGAAAATATGAAAGGTGAAAATGAACAATCCATTATCCTTTAATACCCGCCACACCTCTTCAAACGCCCGACGGATCTCTTCCAACGTCAAATTGACGATGGCATAATAGGCAATAACGGCAAAGAATGATTCATTGCCGTAGCCCAGGTTGAAAAAGTCCCGCACTTCGAACCGGACTTCCGGGAAGTACCTTTGGGCGTTTTCGATCATCCGGGGGCACAAATCGGTACCGATACATTTTACGCCCCGCTTGGCAAGATAGCCCGACACTTCTCCCGGCCCCGCGCCTATTTCCAAAATCATTTCGTTTTCGGGGATTTGTGAAGCGAACCAGTTGAGAATCAACCGGTCGAAATGCTTCTTCTCGAATTCGTTCCAAAATTGGGCGGCATAATCGTCTGCCGCCAGATCTTAAGCTTTGACAATACTTGCTTTGGTGTTCACCGGCGATCATCTCCCCTTTTGATTTTAGAGGGATAAAGGGCACTATCAATTCTTTTAATAAGAAAGCTTGAGCGGTATTTTAAGGGCGTCGACATCCGATTCAAGCAAGGCCGTTTTTTGAGTGATCACCGTTTGAACGTCATCGATGGCTTGATTATATAAATAAGGGCCGATTTGTTTGATGATGAAATCCAACAACAATTCAGCAGCCAGATTGCCGATTTCCTCGTCCCGCTCTTCCCGGAAATATTGCTGGATCAGACTAATGATTTGCGTTTTTTGTTCTCTCGGTATTTTTTGAAGCATTTGAGTTTCCTTTCTACCATTATCATTGCGTTTTTTAAAAGCAACATTGGTTTTCTTTATCTTCTAAAGTATAATTCGAAAACCTCCATTCATTTCCTGTTTTATTATTTTTCACTCCCGGCGGCGCTTGATCGGATTGGACCTTTATCGGTAGGCTAATAAACGGTTTTCAAATTTAATTCGTTATTATCGTCAATTCACGACCCCAATCCACGGATTGAAATCCGTGGCTGCATTATGATTTATCGGTTAAAACCGATATTTCAAAAACACAAAACATATTGATATCCGAGTGTTGTTACCGATTTTAACCTATATGATTTTTGATCACCAAGGGTCTTCCAACCCGTGGTCACCCCCGGAACTTCTTCCAATCTACCGATTGAAATCATAACGAGTTTAGCGCATAAAATATTGGTTACGGGTTCAAAAAGACTTCATGAAATTGTCCTTTCTTTGTTTTATACGGTAAAAGGAAACCTTTGGGAATATGTAGAATTCATCAAGCAAATCTAACTTAAGCTGGATTCCATGAAAAAAACGGGCTAAAATAACCAAACTGGCGGAAACTTATTAAATCAATTACGAACACTTTCTGCTGCTTTTTGTTTATTACCCAAGCGATCGACTTCTTTTAAATAGAGAACTCCAAGTTCCCAATCTTCAATCATGGCCTTATGTGGTTTGTCATCATCATCACATTCAAATATGTAACTGAATTTATACGGGATTTTTGTAAGAGGTTTGGGGGGTGGACCAAAAAGGGTCAGTTGTCTATATAGTTCTTGCCATTGCGGTTTCCATTCTTCTTCATCTTCTTCGATTACAAGATCCAAAACTCGTTTGGGACGAATAATTCCGAGTGAAGTCTTATCTCTTTTATAAAGTTCACGAAGCTCGTTGCAGGTATGGACCGGAAGTTTTTCGATAATCTGACGCCTTTCGAGCCAGTTATTTTTAGTCGATAACGGCTCCCCCAATAATTTAATCGAATTCAAATCCGGTTTACGGCTCTCTTTACGATTATCATTTCCTTTTCCCCTAGATGCAAGACCAACTTCAATCCATTGATACTTTTGAAACTGTTGATTTCGTGGTCGATAACGATAATCAATCGGATAAAGCCTTACCCACTCCAAATCTTCAGTTATACCGGCCGTACAAACCAATTCTTGATAGCCACGGGAAGGGTGCGGATAAGTCATAACTAGGATTAGCACCCGTGTCTTTTGAAATACTTCGTTCATAATTATTCCCCCAGGTCTATTATATTAAGGCCTGTCAGGTTGTTTATATGTTTAGCCAGCCTTGTTCGATGGCAATAGCGCGGGTTTGCTTCTTTACAAACAAGTACCGAAGGTTCTTCAGTTATTAATTCAGCTATCTTCTTTACTTTTTCTTCATTAATAATCTCTTGCTCATAGCGGTTAAATAACCTTTCATAATCTGAAAGTCTGTTTAGATTACAGCGCCAATCTGATGGAATACCGACTTCCGGTAGATGCACATATTTAATATTCAAATTATTAGCTAATCGATTTAAAGTAGTTTTATGAAAGCCAAATCGGCGGGCTACAGGATTATAACGCACATCAATAATTTTCTTTATCCCTGCTTTAAGAAGTATATTCAAAAAACCATCCACCTGTAAGTTTTCGTAACCAGCAGTATAAATCGCAATTTTTGCCTCAACTGGTGGAAATCTTCGAGATTCTATTTTTACGCTGCATAAGGTAAACCACGGATAACGATTGTAAACGGTATTGAGTAATTCAGTATTAGATAAACCGCCATATTTCTGACAAATATAATTAATGGCCTTATCGAGAACCGGTTCTAGCTTTAAAACTGATAAATTGATTGCTTCTCCCAACTTAAGGTCTTGCTCATTTATTTTAGCAATCAATCCTTGATTTATTAGTTTTTCAATTTCGTGATAAAGGCCGAACGAAAACGGACCATATTTATAAGGGACGAACTGATAGAATGAATCAGGCTTTCCCAATATTATTTCGTTGGCGAATAAAAAGGAAAGCTTAACCAATTGAAGACGGGAGATACTTTTCCCAGCGGATTCAATTATCTTTAATATAATCTGTTGACGTTTTAGCATCTGTATCCTCATGTTTTTGTGTAAATTATACCATATATTTATAAATATACTCTTTCGCATATTGATAAGATATCTTCTCTTGTTCCAATCTAATTTTTGGTTTTAACATGATTGAAAACTTGTTTTTCATCCTCAGTCAAATTATTGGGAAAACTTTTTTTATTACCTTTCTAACCATATTGGAATTCCAAAATATTATTTCAATTTTAAACTCAGTTTTCCTGCTTTGGTAACATAAGGTGGCATTTAAGTATTCTTATTTGTCCACGATTCATCCCCAACCCACGACCCCACATAAAACATGTCGATGAACAGGATCATTACAGGTTTCAACCGGTATGATTTTTGATTGCCACGGGTTTCCAACCCGTGGCGGTCGGTTCTTACACTTCCAAATAGCCCCCCATACAACCCAAAACCAATCCCATCCTTCCCCTCCAACACATATTCTATGGTGAGGAAAGTCCTGGAAGGATACAGATGAAGCGCTTCCAATCCCAAAGCGGCATCATTATTTCCATCAGCGATTTGTTAACATTCCCCGGCTTCCTGATTAGCTGTTATAATATAATCTCCATCCAAAGAATGGACGGAGAAATAGTTATATAATGATAATGACTGGCCTATAACCTGCCTTAATATTTCGGATACATTTTTGAATTAGCGCTTCTCCGGGGGATGTAGTAACATGGATACATTATCAACCACAAAATCCACTGCTCTACCTCTTACAACGTCAGCTACTGAAAAAACATGATGTTTATCTTATCATCCCCCATTATTAATGTTAATTTCGCTCCTACCAGATGTTGGAGCACAGCTCCAACGTATTGTGTGCCACCCTACGGGAGAACCTGCCCCACCTGGTCTTCCACTCCCCGAAAGAATGTCAGAAGATACTGAAAATGGGAGACAAGACCATCGATTTCATCTAAAATCCTTGGAATACTACTAAAACAACCCCGACTTGGTCCCGTTGTACATCAACATCGCAGAACTGGAGGTTGACACCGCCACCATCAAAACCTTTCGTTTTCTCCATCAACCCATATCCCAAATCTTTGGTGGTCTCTCCGACATCATGATCTTTTGTAGCCCTTTGCAGCTAGACAATAATAAAGAGCCTTTCGGCTCTTTGAAAATCTTAGTTTTAAAGTTATTAAGCTTTTAAAGAAGAAGTCAAATCTTCGGGAGTACACTCCTCTGCCTTATCTTCATTTATCCAAGCCTCAAGTTTTTCCATGGTTAATTGATAAGTCTCCTTACAGACACCGGGCAGTTCATCCCCGAAATCGATCCTTGCCGCTTCGAACCCATCATCGATTGCCTTTTTTAATAGGTCAAACTTGCTTTTGTCCCCGCCGGAGATTGCTTTGGCAAAGTTCACGATCCTGTCGCTCACCTTCGCCGGACTTAACTCCCCATCTCCTTCCAGCATAGTCTGGGCTTCCGCTTGGGCTATTTCGTCGATGGTTACATCGTCCCACTCCTTCGGCTTGATCTCGCTAATGTCCCGGAATTCCAATCCCTGGCGTTTCAACAACGCCGTCACGATTTGCCTCAGATGGGAAAGAGAGTTTTCGCATTCATCCTTTAATTCCTGGATCGTCTTTTGATGTACTTTGGGTCTGTCATAAGTTACTTTCCGTTCCAACGTTAAAGATTCATAAATAGTCTGTTGTTGCTGAAATTGGGGACTTTTTTCGACATCATTTCCCTTCTTGTAGTCCAATTTGACTTCCGTGACTTTGGACTTGATGGAACGATAAGAGAGAGCGAGTTTCGGAGTCATCATAACATCCATGTTATTCTACCTCCTAAAAATATTGCTGTTTAAATTATCGGTGATTGACTCTATTTTTTTTATGACGATATTTCCTTCGAAAATCAAAGCTTCATTTATCTAAATGCAGGTAAATCGAGTTAAAAAAATTTTATTTACTACTTTCCAAAGAACATCTTGTTTATGTACGAAAAGTGCACGTATCCCAATTATTTAAAAAGTGAAAATGAGAATCATCAGCTGAGATTTTAGTATTATCATACGGTTCACCGAAGGCATATGCTATGGTAACAAAGGTCTTGGAGGAGTGGGCATGATAAATTTCCAATCAATCAGCGGTATCATTATTGCGATTAGTGATTTATTGACTGTCCCGGAAAAAATGGGCTGCTATAAAATAATCTCCATCCAAAAAATGGACGGAGAAATAGTTAATTTTATAATTTCACCGGAAACTTATTTTGTAGACCATATTATGGTCCGGCCCGGCGACATGGTCTCCGGGTTTTACGACGCCAACGCTCCCGTGCCTTTGATCTATCCGCCCCAGTATCAAGCGGTGGTTATGGCGCGGGCCGAACCGGGACGAAATGTGAAAGTCGACTTTTTTGACGAAGACTTGGTAAGCAGCGACGGTCTGTTAAAATTGACCCTCGCCCCCACCACCCGAATCCTGCTCGAAAACGGGCAAGCCTTCACCGGAAACCCGGCCAAACGGTATTTGATCGCCGTCTACGGCCCAACCACCCGGAGCATCCCCGCTCAAACCACGCCGGAGCAGATTGTGGTGCTATGCTTGGGAATTGGAACCAATTGCTAGAGATCATGCTTAAAGCTAACCTCACAGGCAAGGATACCATCCTTCGGTTGACATTTAATCAATTCCAACCGGGATATCGTGGCCTTTATCGGAAACTTAACCTTGATCAAGGTTTTGATCGCTTTTAAGACCTCATCTTCAGTAAGCTTTGTCGCCAAAGTGCAATGGGGGACCCAATAGTCCGGGGTATAGTTTTGGACGTAGTTTTCGACCCGTCCGCTTAAGTTTTGATAAAGTCTTTTATGAAGCTTAATCAAACTTTCGTCTTTAACGGGAGATAAATAAACAACCTTCGGATCAGTCGGAAAAATCCCGATGCTGCTAAATAACACGCCGGTTCCTTTCACTTCGGCGGCGAATCGTTTGATCGCATCCGTTACATCGATCCCCTGTTGATCTTGCCAATAGGCCAAAGTGAGATGCGGTCTGATGCCGAGATCAAGCATATAGCGGTTTACCCCGGCGCGACACAAATCCTCCATCATCCCTAATAATCGGGCCTGACTTTGCTCATCAAAGTACAGCGTCACCGCGTAATCCATAATTCACTCCTCAATTCCCTACTTCTTCCGCTTTCCAAACCTCATCGGACAGACTACCCTACATTTGTTGCAATTAACGGTACTAAATCCTCTGGCATTGGTCCCGTAGGTATTCGGTCTGCATTTCGACTGATCGGCGCGATATCCGTCCAAGGCCTGGGAAGGACAGTTCTTGATGCAAAGGTTGCAACCTTCGATACAAATGCTCTCCGCCAATGGTTCGAAGGCCAGATCCAGCATCGGCAACACGCTCTAATACTTCAATATTATATTTGTAATACATTCGCTGATTTCTTCCAAGTCCCCTTTTTAGATGTCGATAAAATTCCCCCATTGGTAATTGGAATTATTTAGTATAATATGTAACTATAATAAAATCTCAGCGATAGATTAAGGAATTGCACAATTCTCATTTCAGCTTTAACTCACAATATTTGATTTCCGTGCCGGCCTCAAAATATTGTGGTCAAAGGGTTTATTAAGGTAATATACTATTTCCTTAAATAACTGTTTTTGAAAACTCTTAAAATCAAAACTTAGCAAAGGTGGTCGAAGAGATGGATTGGAAGATCATTTGGGCATTATTATTGTTGTTATTGTTTTTAAACCCGGCTGCATACCTGGCCTCACCGGTTGAAGAGCTAAATAAACCTTTCGCGGTAGGTAATGATATTTATAATTTCAATATCATCATGGAGAGCTTCATCATCAAGCCACAAAACACTTATACCGAATTTCAGGTCGATCTCAGTTACCTCCCGGATAGTAAAAACTTAACAAACCTTCCGGTTGTCTATCTCACCGACGGTCAATGGCGGCGAATGGATCATAAGTATATCCACTATCTCACCTACAAAAAAATCATTCCCCCCGTGATCGCCGTCGGAATCGGCTATCCTGAAAAATACGACGCCGGGCGGGTTCGAATCCCCGATTTGTTGCTGAACCCGGACAATTTTCTGAAAGTCATCAAACAAGAGATCATCCCGGCGGTGGAAAGAAGAATCAATGGCGATCCTAAAAAAAGGATTATCTTCGGCGCTTCCCTCGGCGGACATTTTGTAACCCACGTCTTTTTGAAAAATTCTTTGGATAAGGACAACGCCTTTTGGGGTTATATCGGCAGCTCGCCTTATCTTTTGGGACCGGGGGCCAAAGTGTTTGAAACGGCCAGGGAATTAGCGTCAAAAAAGGGGGTAATCAAGTCCCACGTCTACTTGGCTTATGGGGAACTGGAAGACCAAGAGGAATATCATATTCCCAACGACACCCTCTTCGAAATCTTGGATAATAATAAACTGAAAGACTTTTATTTCTTTCACCACGTGTATCCCAATTCCGACCACTTCTCCAACACCCGTTTGACCCTGATCGATGGTCTGCGGCTGTTGCTTGGGGAGCGAAACAACCGGGGGATCGGCGCAATTGACCTCAACTACGGAACTTTTAGTTATGACTTTAAAACCACCACCCAATATTACGACTGGCAGACTAATGTCTTCGCCCAAAACTCCTATGCCGTCGATCCCAAATATTCAATCGACAATAGTCCGGGAAGTTTTAAAGTCGCCGCCGACTTCGGCAAATACAATTCCTTAAATTTCAACACCTCTTCGGTCTTTTTCGAAAACTTCGCCGACCGGGAGTTGGAAATCAGTGTCTATATCCCGGAAGAGCTGGCGCAAATGGATTACACCCTTCAATTTTTAATCTACTCCACCTTTGCCTCGGAGTGGATTATGGATACCAGTGAAAAGTTTATGTTGAAAAAAAGCGGCTGGAATACCTTTAAATACATATGGCGCGGTAAAGTGGCATATGGAAACGCCGATTGCATCCGGGGATTCGGCGTCCTGATCAACCGGCCGGAAACCGCGCCCGTTTGGAAGGGAGAGTTGTATTTCGATGGGATCAAGTGGTAGATGAGGGGCTATCCATATGATTGATTACTAAATCAAATAACAAAGCTCCAATGACCGACGCTGATCAAAACCACTCTCTACACTATTAAGCATCAGATCGGGATTTTCTATATCGCCGTGATCGGAATCGCAATGACTTTTTCCTCTATCGGCTGTGCTTTGTCGGCGAGACAAACCACCGCGCCGAATCCCCGTTGCAGTTTCAACCGATCCAGCGTCCGAAATCCTTTGGCCCATAATCGTTTGATACTGGCGGCGCTTTTTATTTCAACCGGGTATACGAAACCGTCTTTTTCAATCAACAAATCAATCTCCACACCGTCTTTATCGCGGTAATAATACATGGGAACCTCTCCGGCTTCAAACCACCAGCTTTTCAATATTTCGGTAATCGCGTACGTTTCCACGAAAGCTCCGTTCATGGCGCCGTTTCGAATGGTTTCCGGAGACGTCCATCCGGTCAGATAAGCGCATAAACCGGTATCCAAAAAATAAAGTTTAGGGGTCTTTATTAGTCTTTTAGTAATGTTGGTATGGTAAGGCGGTAGGAGTATCACCTGAAAACTGGCGATTAAAATTGAAAGCCAGTTTTTAGCCGTCATTACACTGATGTCCACATCCCGCGCCAACTCCGAATAGTTTAACAACTGGCCGGTCCTTGCGGCGCAAGCCTTTACAAAACGGGTAAATTGTTCAAGGTTCCCCACTTGGCTCAAATCCCGGACATCTCTCTGAAGGTAAGTCTGTAATAATGAATTATAAAAAACCGATACTTCTAAGTTGGGATCAGTTACCAACCTTGGAAAAGAGCCGCGCCAAATACTTTCATATAGATCGGCGATGTCTACGTTTGAATAGTATTGTTTTAAATAATCCTCCGATGGTAAAAACGGCTTGGCGCCCGATATATTTCGTCTCTTTTCCCGCTCGGAAAACCCTAATAACTTTAGAATGGCAACCCTACCGGCCAAGGTTTCGGAAATGCCTTTCATCATTTGATACTGTTGGGAACCGGTTAACCAATAGGCGCCGTTTTTTTGGTCCCGATCCACATTTATCTTGATATATGGAAACAGTTCCGGAGCGTACTGGATCTCATCGATCAGAACCGGTGGTTTATATTGTTTCAAAAAAAGCGCTGGATCTTCCCGGGCTAATTCCCGCAAGGAAAGATCGTCCAAACTAACATAAGTCCGTTCCGCTTCGCAAATATGCCGTAACAAGGTAGTCTTGCCAACCTGTCTCGGCCCGGTTAATAATAAGACCGGAAATTGTTTTGTTATTTCCTTAATCCGTTTTTCCAAAATCCGATTGTAGTATTCCATTTCCAACTCACTCACTGTTCTTCGTCCAATTTACATTTTAATTATAAATTGGCCGCTTGAATTAAGCAAGTATTATTTATACTATTAACATTCATGTTATGTTTTGTCAAAACGTCCGGGCAGTTATCTAAATCCCTTTTAACCCCCCAAGAGCTGAATAACTTTTTTAGCTATAATTGATAAGCTAGTCTCCTTAGCTACACTGCTTGAATATTTAACCAAGCCCATGCAATGGGGTTAAGAATCTACCTTTGAAACAGAATATAAACCGCAATCAAATAGATCGCAATAATTATTATCGAATCAATCCCCACCCCGGCATACTGCTTTTTCGACCGGTAGCTTAAACCGAGGATCACCACGCCGCTGAGGACCAACCCAAACAGCGCCGTCACGGCGTGCAAGGAAGAACCTATACTGAGAATAGGGCCGCCCCGATAAGCCAAATCACTGATAAAGATCGTAAATATATTAAAAATATTACTCCCTAAAACATTGCCGACGGCCATGTCGATGGCCCCGATCTTAACCGCAGCAATACAGGATACCAATTCCGGCAGCGAAGTGACCAAGGATACCAAAATACTACCGATAAAAGTAGCCCCAACACCGGTAATATCGGCGATCTCTCCGGCGCTGTAACTAAGGAAAATCCCGCCGCCAATGATTAAAAGCGCATTGAGCGCTAACCCTCTGATCGCCTTGACAAGTGTGATATCCGCCTTGGTCTCCCGCGCCTCCGCCACAATGCCGTCAGCCAGGTAGACCAATTTTTCCTCCCGTGGTTTTTGTTCATAGCGGCTAATCGTCCGCAAGCCGATAAAATAGATGATCGCCAGGAGCATGGCGTCGATACCCACTCCGAAAACAGCGGCTTTGAGCTTCAAAAGAATAAAGATGGCGGCGATTGCCGCTAAGAGCATGCCGTAAGTGGCGGCCAGGATATGACCGGGCGAAATCTTGGTAAAAATGGCTGACTTGCGTTCGACAATGTCCATCACCGCGATGATAATCACATTAAAGATGTTGCTCCCGAACACATTTCCCAAAGCAATATCCGGAAGGTTCAACACTCCGCTGCTTATGGAGGTGACCATCTCCGGCAGCGAAGTGGCGCCGGCCAGGATCACACTGCCTACCCAAAGACCGCCCAGCTTGGTATTGACCGCGATCGCTTCGCCGTAGCGGGATAACTTGACACCGCTGATAAAAACCACGCCCGCGCTGATGATGAAGATTATCACTATCCAAAGCATCCGCTACACCTCAAAAATTGTTTTATCTAATTCTATATCCTTTTCATTCTCTTATTATGTTTTCTTAATATTCGTAAATCAATCCCACACCAACTAGAGGGATTACAAACAAGCAAATTAATGCATTATTATTTACTATAATTCCGCCAAAAAGGGGAAAAACCTCCCCGCGTTAATCTCAAGGATGAATGAGATATCGCCGACACCGCGTCATAATTTAATAAAAGCTAGGGTTTAGTGGTAACCTAAACACACCGAAGAAATTGAAATCTTAATAAGGAGAAAAAATATGGATCGTCAACTAGCCTTGGAAATTATTGAGTCCCCTCGGAACATACACGTGACCTACCAAAACATTCCAATTTGAATTGACGAAATCGGAGATGATTCGTCTCCCCAATCTAAATTGAAATGAGTATTTCAGGTTAATTTTCCCAAAAAAATATTGCCTAAATCAAGCTCCCATGTTATATTATTTCCATGGCGGCATCCTCGGAGCCGCACTAGCGCGCGATTATTATTATATTACCGGTATGTCCGCTTGGATCGTTAGACTGAGACGGAAGATAACGAATTTTCGCCTTCCTGTCTGCAGGGAGGCTTTTTTGTCTTGGTCTCCCGGTTAAAATCCATTCGGATCAATAAGCTATTAAACAGGAGGTTATAGCATGTCGGATCAATCCAGTCAGGAACGCAAACTATTCGGGGTCGAACAATTATCCTTACGCAGCCTTATCTTAGGTACGCTCGGCTCAATAATCATCACCGCCAGTTCGATGTATGTGGCGCTTCGTTTGAGCGCTCTCCCCTGGCCGACTATTTTCGTAGCCGTGCTTTCGATGGCGCTTTTAAAAATACTCGGTAAAACAACCCTGAACGAAATCAATGTTACCCAAACGGGGATGTCGGCCGGGGCAATGGTCGCCGGCGGTTTGGCTTTTACCCTTCCCGGCTTGTGGATTAACGGCATCTGGGAAGGCCAGGCGTTTACCCAAGCCCGCCTTTGGCAAGTAATCTGCATTGCTCTGGCCGGGGTAATCCTCGGGAGCATCCTCACCTGGTTTTTGCGACGCAGATTTGTTGATCAGGAAGCATTACCGTTTCCCGTCGGCAAAGCGGCCGCCGACACAATCATCGTCGGTGACGCCGGCGGAAAAAAATCGGCCCTGCTCTTCGGTTCAATGACTCTCTCCGCGCTTTTCACTTTTTTGCGGGATAATTTCGGTTGGATTCCGGCGTTCATCAGTTCCCAACGGCTTAATGCCAGGAACCTGCAGCTCGGATTTTGGATGTCGCCGATGGCCGTCGGTATCGGATATATCATCGGGACCCTTTATACCGGCGTCTGGTTCTTGGGAGCAGTGCTTTCCTATTTAGTAATCATCCCTTTGGGAACAGCCTTTAAACTTTTCTCCTCGGTCCAAGCCGCGGTCGATTTCAAGAATACTCTCGGTATCGGCCTAATGGTCGGGACCGGCATCGGTATTTTGCTGGGATACCTTCTTTCCTTACTTAAAAAGAAAAAAAGCGCTCCCGTCGCAACTGGATCGCTGCAAAACGACACCGAAGTCAATAAAGGAACGACGGGGGTTTGGACGCTGCTTGGGGTGGCAGTTGCCTTTGTGCTCTCGGTAGTCTGCGGAATCGGTCCGATTCCGTCGCTCTTGCTGATGTTGGGGGTATTGTTCGCCTCGGCGATGGCCGCGATCATCAGCGGCGAGACCGGAATCAATCCGATGGAGGTCTTCGGCATCATCGTCTTACTCGCCGTCCGCTTAATCGTCCCGGTAGACGCCGCTACTTCCTTTTTCATCGCCGCCGCCGTCGCCGTCTCCTGCGGCTATTCAGGCGATCTGCTCTTTGACTATAAGGCCGGACGGATTTTAGGAACGAACCCGGTAGCCCAGCTGATCTCCCAAGTTGTCGGCGGTTTAGCCGGGGCCGTAGTCGCCGCTCCGGTAATGTTCGCGGTGGTAAGGCAGTTCGGCGGAGTCGGACCGGGCACGGAACTGCCGGCGGGTCAAGCCTTTTTGGTCAGCCAAATGATTAGCGGAGTTGGGGAACCCGTAGTCTTCGGAATCGCCGCGGTTGCCGGAGCCTTATTGTATCTTCTCAAAGTTCCGGTAATGACTCTGGGAATCGGAATTTATCTTCCGTTTGGGATATCGGCCCCCATGTTCCTAGGCGGCGCTCTTAGGTTTATCACCGACCGGCTGCGCCCGAAAGCGGCGGAAACCGGGAATATCGCCGCTTCCGGATTATTCGGCGGCGAAGGAATTACCGGGGTTGGAATCGCGATTGTCAAAATGATCACCGGAGGTTGAGCGAATGGGTAAAATTATCGGAATCGACATCGGAGGCAGCATCACAAAAATTATTGGTTTCGACAATTCGCAGCTCTTCAGCCCGCTGCTGGTCCGGGCCACCGATCCGATTGCCTCGGTTTACGGGGCCTTCGGTAAATTCTTAAGCGTCAATGGATTAAGTTTGTCCGACATCGAACGGATCATGGTCACCGGAGTCGGTTCTTCGTATATCACAGCCAAGCTCTACGGAATCCCCACCGGGAAGGTTGATGAATTTCGGGCCATTGGAACCGGCGGGCTTTTCCTAAGCGGCTTGACCAATGCGGTTATCGTTAGCATGGGTACCGGAACGGCCTTTGTCAAGTCCGACCAAAACGGAGTGCGTCATATCGGGGGCACCGGGGTCGGAGGCGGCACGCTGCTCGGGCTTTCCAACCGGATGCTCAACGTTCGGGATTTCAATGATCTAATCGAAACCGCCCAAGGCGGCAGTCTGGCTCAGATCGACTTGGCGATCAGCGATATTAGCCACGACCCCGTGGCGAGCCTGCCGCCGGAAACCACCGCCTCCAACTTTGGGAAAATAAGCGATCTGGCGACCAAGGCCGATGTGGCCTTGGGTATCATCAATCTGGTTTTTCAGACTATCGGGATGCTTGCGGTCTTCGCCGCCAAAATCGATCAGACCCGGGATATAGTGCTTACCGGAAACCTTACCAATGTGCCGCAGTCGGGAGAAATCTTCACTCAGCTCAGCCGGTTGTATAACGTAAATTTCGTGACTCCGCCCAACGCTGAATTTGCGACCGCTTCCGGAGCGGCGATCTCGTTTACCCAAAAAATGCCTTTTACCGAGCTTCCGGTTTAACCTAAAACCTTGCCGATCGCTCCGTCGGGATCAATAACTCCGATGATTTTGGAATATGGAATCTTAAATTCCAAAACCCCATAAGCCCCCGGAGTATAGACGTAAGGTTGGTAATAGATTACCAGACTATCGGGGGTAAGATAATAATCTTCATCCGGGCCAACGCCCGCGAATGGTTTCAGTAAAGGTATTTGTTCCGCGACGATCTGCGCATGAATGATTTGGTCAAGGATCACTTGATAATTTGAGTCCTTGACGAAAAGTTGGTCAAATTCATAGACCCGCCCGGTTTTAAGAGCGACAGTGACCGAACTGACTCCGGTTACCCCATGGGCGGCCATTTCCGGGTAGAAATAGTCTTCAAATCTTAGACTTAAAATTCCTTTCATATTCAGAGTGGTTTTATAACTGCTAACGGCTTCACTGACGCTTGTTCCCGGGTCATAATCGGGAATAGCGTCATAAGCCGCTTTTTTAATAGCGGAATTAACTTTACTCCTTACTTTGCCCGGAAGATTCACCGCCTTGGGATAAGTTGTTCCCGCTTGTTTCAATAATGCTTGTAAGTTTCTGTCGGTAGTCGCCATTAAACTCCCTCCCCTATTTATATCCGCAACTCGTTTCTGAATCAATGGATAAGTCGCGTTCTTATACCAATAGCCTATGTCCCGGTTAAGAAGTTGGTGATAAATCAACGCGGTAATTTATAACCGGGATTCGCTTTTCCGGAGCCAACGCCTACCAGACCAAAGCAAGGTAAATAGTTGATCGATTCACTGCTTCAAGAATAGCGGACATCAAAATAACGAACCCTTGGCAACTTGGCAATCAGTCTTTAACAACAAAATAAAAACCCGTTAGACTTCGCTGATGAGTTAGCCGGGATGACGGTCGCGTCGGAAAAGCAAAAGGGCTTAAAGATTATCAATCGATAAGATATGGAATAAGCATCGCCCGGGGTCCGAAACCCCGGGCTGTTATTTTTTAACCGTTTAAACCTCGTCTGTGACGGGTATCCGTCAATGTTTCAAGACTTCAAAGGATTATAAACTGTAAAGCTCCCTATACTTCGTCTTCAAATACCTGACATACGGCTCGATCTCCAATTCCCGTCCCGTGGCCGATTTAATAATCTCCACCGCCGGATATTGCCGCCCGAACCGGTAAATATTCCTTTTGAGCCATTGATGCAAACTTTGAAAATTGCCGGCTTTGATCTCAACCGGGATCCCGGAGTTAGCCCGCAATGCCGCCTCGAAAATCTGGGCGCTCAAAATATTTCCCAAAGTATAGCTTTGAAAATAACCGCCGATGGTTCCGCTGTACCAATGAACATCCTGCAGGACCCCCAAACCGTCGTCGGGAGGCAGCAGCCCTAAATCCTGTCGATATCTTTCATTCCATGCCTCGGATAGATCCTTGACCGCCAATTTCCCTTCCAACATTTCGATTTCCAAGTCGAATCTGAGCATGACGTGGAGATTGTAGGTGACCTCGTCGGCGTCGGTCCGGATCAGGGACGGTTCCACTTTATTGATGGCCCGGTAAAAAGCATCCAGGGAAACGGCTCCCAACTGATCGGGGAAGAACCTTTGGAGCTTTGGGAAAAAATGCTCCCAAAAATTCCGACTGCGCCCCACCAGGTTCTCCCAGAGCCGCGACTGACTCTCATGAAGCGACATCGAAGCCCCGTCGGCCAGAGGCGTCCCGTCAAAATCGGGGTTGATTCCCTGCTCGTATAAGGCGTGACCGGCTTCATGAATAGTGCTGAAAAGCGCCTCTCCCAAAAAATCCGTTCTAACCCGGGTTGTAATCCGGACATCCCCAATGCCGAAACTGGTGGTAAACGGATGGGGACTCTGATCCTGACGCCCCCTGGTAAAATCGAAGCCAAGGCTTTTAGCCACCTCCAGACCGAACTCCAACTGCTTGGCCTCGGAAAATTGACCGCGTAAACAAAAGTCATCCGGCGCCGGCCGGGAGGTTATCGCTTTCACCAAAGGAATTAACTCTTCCCGTAATTTCCCAAAAAGGGGCCGGATAATCGCCACCGTCATCCCTTCATCCAATTGGTCGATTAAGGGATCGGCGATATGTTGGTAACCGGGGAAAAAGTTCGCTAACCGCCTGCTCAGCTCCAACGTCTTTTCAAGCAACGGTTCCACCGGTTTAAAGTCGCGTTCCGTTCGGGCCTTGACCCAAGCCGTATAGATTTTAGAGGTGTGCTCCGAAAATTCCGAGGTGAATGAGGGAGGTACTTTAACCGCTTGTTCATAATCACGGGCGGCGACTCTGATTAACGCGGCCTCTTCCGATTCCGGCGGCAATTCCGTGAGTAAAGGCCGGAGCTCATCCAATAGCTTGCCGAGCTCCGAGTCGATCAGTTTTTCATGGGACAAACGGTTTAAGACGGCTATTTGCCGTCCTCTGGCCTCGGCTCCACCCGGAGGCATCAAGGTCATCTGATCCCAGGATAAAACCGCCAGCGCCGCTTTTAAATCGCTGATTTCGGTTAAGCGTTTTTTCAGTTCCCGAAGTTTGAGGTTCATTCCGGATTCTCCTTTGGATTAATGAAAAAATCGGCCTTCGAAACGATTTCTCCGTGTCTCAGTGTCTCTGTAGCCAATATTTAGCAGAGACGCAGAGCACACAGAGTTAAAACTAGTTTTCATCCCTTAAAATGTACTCCCATTGAACTTTTGACCTTTGACCGAATTTGATCATTTCGTAGAGGCCTTTTTTATTCCCGGAATTTTCAGCAATTCGTTCATGAGATTAGCGCCGTTAAAGTGAACCGGAAATCTGACCGCCAATTTAACGGAGGTCTTTTCTTTATTTTGATCGTTTTCATATTCAATATTTCTGATGATCACGCCGCAGCTTTCCAATAGCGCGCTGATTTCACCAATCAAACCCGGACGGCTTTCCAACTGAACAAAGATCGTGCCGTACCGGCTTGTTTTCGAGATACTGGTCTCAAACTTTTTCAAAGCCAATAAAGTAATAAAAATGAAGATGGTCGCCACAACGGCGCCGCTGTATAAACCGGCCCCCACGGTAATTCCGACGCAAGAGACCGCCCAAAGGCTCGCCGCCGTCGTTAAGCCCTTGACGCTGAATCCCTCCCGGATAATGGTTCCGGCCCCTAAAAAACCAATCCCGCTTATTACCTGCGCTCCCAATCGGGCGGGGTCCAGATTCGCCAGCGCATGATAGCGTTCAAAAATAAATTCCGAGGTAATCATGACCAAGGCCGCGCCGACACAAACAAGGATATGGGTTCTGAAACCCGCCGGCCTCTGGGTATGCTCTCTTTCATAACCGACTATCCCGCCCATAATTCCCGCCAGGATCAGTCTAACGATCACGCTAAGGATAAACGGCATCCGGATTCCTCCCTTCCAAGCCGTGACTCCGTAAACCCGAAAAGATAGTATAACAAATCCGGGTTTTGATTAACTGTTTCATTATAACAAAATTTTCCTCTCAACTCAAGCAGTCCTATTTTTAAGGCCGTTTTTTCCGACAATTCGTTTCGCTCCGCCTCATTGCCGCGCCTGGAGGATTGGAAAGATGAATAGTAAAAAATGTTAGGAAAACTACTATTTTTTGTTTGACCTAGCTACGGTACTGTGCTATAATTCGATTCATGTGAGCGCCAACAAATTTTCGCGGTCACGGATTTTGTTTAGGAGGAATATCAATGCAAGGTAAGGTCAAATGGTTTAATTCGGACAAAGGTTTCGGTTTCATCGAACGGGAAGACGGCGACGATGTATTCGTCCACTTCTCCGCCATTCGGATGGATGGCTACAAAACCTTGGAAGAAGGTCAGTTGGTGGAGTTCGATATCGTTCAAGGCGATCGCGGTCCACAAGCCTCGAACGTTACCAAACTATAAATCTCGAATCAAACCGAAGACCCCGGTGAAATCCGGGGTCTTTTAATTCTTGAAAAGAAGAAGTTCTTCCCCCTCTATAGCTTCAGAGTCCGTGAAGAAGCGTTTATGCATAACTTACCTTCATATTCCATTACGAAACCAAAAGGGCGGGCCTTGAGCGTTGTCCGATGGCGGCCAAATAAAATAAAGGAGGCGACCGTTTCGGTCAACCTCCTCTGATTCAGATAGCGAAAACATGCCGGCCGATCCTTCCGATCACCTGACGGGTCCAGATCCAATTATCTTTGGAATGGATCTTGGCCGGGTTATAGAAGTATAACGCGCCTCCGGTAGGATCATAGCCTGAAATCGCGGCCTCGGCCGCTTTCAATGCCGACAGCGCCACCTCTTCCCAGATTTGCCCGTTGGAAACCGATTCAAATTCGCCTTTTTTGTAGACATTACCGGCGATTGTGTTCGGAAAATCCTTGCTGTTAAGCCGGTTCATGATCACCGCGCCAACGGCCGCCTGTCCCAAAAAAGGTTCTCCCCGCGCCTCGCCGCTGATCAACCTCGCCAGCAAGTAAAGGTCGCTTTGGCCCCGCGAATTTTGCATTGGTTCGGCTTCGGCATCGGGAATCCAGAGCGTATCTCCGGCCAAGATCAAATCCGCCGTGCGCAACCCGTTGTTATTTTTTAAGGCACTTACTGTGGCGCCGAACTCTTTTGATAACTTAAAAAGCGTATCTCCTTTCTTAATTCGATAGGTCCAGGCCATGGCGGGCGAAACGGATGCCATAACTCCGGCGCATAATACGGTAAAAATAAAAAAACCCATGATAATCCTTTTTAACTTCATTGCATTTCCCCTTTCTGTTCTCGGTATCTTACCCAATGCCGTTCGCGGAGCCGGTTGGGATATCGGGCCCAGAAGGGCTGTAGCGCTTAAAGGATTATACCAGGCGTTTACCAACCTGTCTACCCGAGGATTCTTCATTATATAAGAGTATACCCAAGCAAAATGAAGAATCCGGTCGCTAATTAAGTTAACATAAAAATTTTCCGCCGTTCATTGATAAAAAAAAGGCTTGCCGTATTCGTTAAAACCAAACGATATCTTATGATTTTGAATGCCCAGTATGGTTACGATCAAGTGCCGGATCAACAGCTCGGAAAGCAAAACCATTTCGGCGTCTTCGCGCCTAACAAATTTGAGGATCCTTTCCTTTTTGGCTTTGGAAACAAAACCTAACAATCGGCAAAACACCGGTTCGGCGATTTTATTTCCCAGTTTTACCGCATAAACATTGATTCGATCCATAAAAACCTAAAACCTTCGTCAAAAATTATTTAAGCCTTTTTTCAAAGAGATCCTTCACTTGATAATAGCTTTCGAGAGCGCCGATATCATAGCGCTCCCCTTCAAATCTAAAAGCATGAACCGGCCGGCGCTTGATCAACCAGGGAATAAAATTGCCCGGCGCGTCGGGGTTGTTGCCGCCGTCTAAATATTCTTTAATTAAGTTAACAGCGGTGTCCTTTTGGTAAATATAAAAAGGAGGAACCGCCAGATTCGACTTGGGGGAAACGGGTTTTTCCTCGAAGTCAAGCACTTTACCGTGGGCGTCGATTTGAATCACTCCGGTGCGCCGCAGACGGTCGATATCGTTTATTTCATGGGTAGTAATAATATCCGTGCCCTTTTCCCAATAATAATCGACCATGGCCGTGATTTCAAAATCGAACAAATTATCGCCGGCCATTACTAAAAGATCTTCCGCCAGTTTTTCGTTCTCAATGACATAATAAAGATCGGCGATGGCTCCTAGTCGGTCTTCATTTGAGGTGGTGCGATCGTCGATTATTTTAACCTCTTTTCGATAATTCGCCTGATCGGCCCAATTAATAAAGCGGTCATAGAAACGGTGATTGGTGACGATATATACTCCATCAATCGCGCTTACCCGCTCAACCTTAGCCATTAGATGATCGATAATGGTTTTCCCGCCAACCTCCAAAAGCGGCTTGGGAAAGTTTTTGGTCAACGGATACATTCTGGTGGCGTATCCGGCCGCTAAGATTATCGCTTTCATGATTTACAACCCTCTTGATACGATTCGAGCCCCGGAGCCGGTCTTCACGAAAGACACTTGATATTTATCCCGGTATTCGGGATATTGTTGCAAATATTCGGCGTCAATTTTAGCTTTGATCTTTTCCTTGCAAGCGGGATCCACCAATCCGATGCAACAACCGCGATACCCCGCGCCGCTGAACCTTGCCCCATATACTCCGGGTGTTTTCTTTAAAATATTAAAGATCGTGATCAGTTCCTTACAGCCGCATTCGTAATTATGAATCGAACTCTCCCCCGATTCAAACATCAGACTGCCGAATTTGGCCAGATCACCGTTTTTCCAGGCCAAAACTCCTTGATTGACCCGCTCGTTTTCGCTAAAGAAATGTTCGGCCCGTTTGCGAAACCTGCCCGGCAGTTTTGATTTAAACCGTTGATAAATCGCGGGGGCGATATCCCCCAGCCAGGTTTCACTCAAGCCGGTAATGGGTAAACCGGCTAATTCCCGCAAGATCAAAGCGGCCACTTTACATTCATCGACCCGGTTGTTATAATCGGTTCCGATTAAAGATTTACCCACTCCGGAATAGACGATGATCACCTCAAAGGGGGGCATCGATTCGGGCTTTTTAATCAGTTCATAGTTGCCGGTTTTGGTGTCCATGAAAGTTAAATAACCGTCTCGGCTCAAGATATTAATCGCTTGATCGAGAATTCCATTATTCAGTCCGATAAAGTTTCGCTCAACCCAGTGGCTGTAATTGATTAGCTCAAACAGAGTCGGTTTAATCCCGTTGACATCGCAAAGCGCCATCAAATAACCGGTGGTGACCGCGGCGGAAGAGCTTAAACCGCCAATCGGGTGTTTTCCGCTAACCAAAGCATTAATTCCGTTTTTTAATACATAATCCTTTTGTAGCGCCAGGACCGCCCCTCGCAAATAATTGCCCCAGAATCCCGGCACCATGGCCGGAACTTGATTAATATGAAAGTATTCCTCATCGGGAAAATCCAAACTCTGAACTCTATTATAACCGGCGTCGTTTGGAGCATAGACGATATCGATTGTGATATCCAAGGCCATTCCGGCAATCAAACCCAGTTGATGGTCAACGTGAGCCCCGAACGGGCAAATCCGCAGCGGGGATTTGATCCGGCAAATGTTATCGGCAACTTGAGGATATCTTAGTTTTAACGATTCAACCATCCGATCCACTGATACCCTATCCTCTTTTACACAGTTTTTTATTTTCCAATTCACGGCTTTGCCGCTTTTTTAGAACATTTTTTAAGCAGCTTGGCGATTTCCGCGCCGAATAAAAATCCTTTCAGCAAATCATTCTCATTGGGCCGTCCCCGGTATAGTCCGAATCGGGGGTTATAAGCCTTACAGGAAAACACGGCCAACGGTTTCCGTTTTAACGCCTTTTTAAAATATGAATAGCACAGTCTGGTGGAAAGCCAACCCCAAAGCGGAACGCCGTAAGTAATGAACACCGCGTAGTTTCTGAGGTCCGGATGTTCTTTTAAAAAGTCTCTCACCTTTAAAGACGGCGCTGAATTGACATTTGGCGAACCAATGATTACCAAATCAAAGTCGCGTACTTTCAAATCAACGGTCTCTTCGATTTTCCGGACTCCCGAATTTAAGCAATGGGATATCTCTTCGGCGATTTTCTCGGTATTACCGGTCTGCGAATCATATACCACTAAAATTTTTGCGTTGATCTCCGCATACTTCTCCCCATTCAACCATTCCAGCTTAAAAATTTGGCGGAAGGTGCCCCGCAAGCGGTTGACTACCGTAATCTGCCCGATTCCGAAAATGACGACCAGCAACCATTCCAGGAGCATTAACCGCCGTCCGAAAAAGATCGCCTCCGGCTGGAAATATTGGATTAGTGTAAAAATTAAGACTAAAATCAAGCCGGCTTTTTTTCCCAACGGCCCCTGGCGCTGAAGTTCCACGCCGATCGTTTTCCCTAAAATTCCGGCGATCTCGATCATAAAAATCGTTATTAATCCAAGCAAAACATAAATCGGACGGCAAAATCCGGATAAGCCGATCCCCAACATTAAGACGGCGTCGCCGAAAATATCCGGTACAATTATAACCATCTGTTCCTTCATCGAAAGTTGGCCCCGGTGATAAACCAACGCTTCTTCCAAAATATTTAATAATAACCGGACTAACAATAAAAAAACCGCTCCCAGTAACATCCCCGGGCTGGAAAAGCCCGAAATGTAACAACCGGCGGCTCCAATGGTAAGAATCAGCGCTGAATAACTTAACCAAGTCGGCTTAATGAAACTCAGCTTGTCCATTACCGGCAACATTTTACGTGGGACAACCGAAAATGACTTCATCTAAGCCCCTCCTTCGCTCTTTCAAAGATGATCGGATCTTGGAATTGATAATATATTACTCGGAAAAAAATTGAAAAAAGTTAATCCGTCAACTTATTCTTAATCCATTCACCAGCTTCGTCAATTTTTAATTCGGGAAGCGCCATCCCTTTCCAGGAGCAGGATTTCTCGTTGCGGAGAAGAATATAGATCGTCCATAGGGAAGGAATGGAGGCAATAAGCCCGCTATATCAGGCTTAGCTATTTTATGAACAAAACTATCTGTGTTTATAGCTCCTCAAGCTGTACGATTGACCGCCGTTATTTTGAAGTAGCCGCGGAATTAGGCAAGGAAATCGCCCGGCGCGGCGATATCTTATTATTTGGAGGCGGACTGATCGGATTAATGGGCGCTACCGCCAAAGCCGTCCACCAATACGGCGGCAAAGTGATCGGGGTTATTCCGGAAGCCTTAAATGTGAAGGGAGTAGTCTATGAAACCTGCGATGAGTTAATCGTCACCACCGGCTTAAGAGAACGAAAAGCGGTTATGGACTCCCGTTCCGACGCTTTCATCGCCTTGCCGGGCGGTTTCGGCACTTTGGAAGAAATCCTGGAGATCATCACTTTAAAACAATTGAAATACCATAACAAACCGGTGGTAATCATCAATGTCAACGGCTTCTATGACCGTTTGCTCGCCCAATTTGAGGAAATCGTCAAGCAACGGTTCGCCAAACCCGAGTCGCAGGGATTATACTTCGTGACCGCCAATGTCAAGGAAGCGCTGGAGTATATCGATTCCTATCAGCCGCGGATTTTTAAGGAAAAATGGTTGACCGACGTGGAATAAAGCTAAAAATAATACTGAACTCCCAGGCTGGCGACAGTATTGGCCATTATGACATCGCCTTGCGGCGGTTCCTCCTTACCCCCAAAATACTTAACTGTGTCCATATCATACCGATAGTAAGCAACCGAACCGTCAATCGCAATCCGTCTGCCCAACCTCCAATTCAAGCCGAATCCCAAATGAAACCCGGTACCTTCATATTTGGCGGTACTTATGAAAACTTCGGACCCAATTGTCATTATTGCCCCATTTTCCACCTTAAATTTGGATATACCCCACCCCACCAACGCGTAAGGCCGGCAGCGCTTATCTATAAAACTTGACGGGTTAATTTTAACGCTGATGTTTAACGTTTCCAATTTGGCGTCGGATTCCGGAATTAAGTTCAAAATACGATGCTCCGACTGGGAATAGCTGATCTCGCAAGCATACATTTCCCGCGTCGCCCCAAAAGCCAACCCGTAACCCAAACTCTCTTTCAGTTCGTAAAGTTGATAAATCTTGGGCGAATCAAGTTTGCCGTCAAAATCGCCGCCAATCCGGGTATAAGGCGCTTGTAAATTTAGATAATACATTTGGTCCATCCCCGCCGCCCAAACCGGAACAACGTCAAAAGCCATTAATCCCAATGAAAAAATCAAAATTAAAAAAATGTTATTGATGATCCGTATCATTGGCTCCTCCATCCGATTTTAAAAATAATAGTTCAACCCAATACTATAACTCCGCCCGGTTCCCTCCATTCTGTCCATGGGAACCCTCTCTTGTCCGAAAGCGGTCGCTTCTTTAATCCGAATATACCGGAAGGCGGCCCTGCCGGTAACGGCCAAGTTAGGATGAAGATGAATTAATACTCCGAGGCCGAGATCCGCTCCGTAACCGGTGAAAGTGACATCGGCGGTATTGTGATAAGAATTCTCTTGATAAGCGCCATTTTCCATTGTTATTTGGGGGACGAAAATTCCGAACTCTCCAAAAGCCCGAATGTTATTCCTGAACAAATTGGCGAAGTAATATTTTATATTACCGCCTATTACCTGGCACTCACCGTCCTTTTTATAAACGGCTTCTTCACCGACATCATAGAAACCGTTTCCGTTAAAATCGGAAAATATAAAAGAAGTGTCATGATTGGAACAGCTATAATACACTTCACCCGCTATCTTTCCCTTATAACCGCCGATTAAAATCTCGAACCCCCGGCCGTCTTCAATCTTGGGAAACCGGCAAAAGACCGTGGAATCCACAAACTTGCCGGTAACGACGCCCTCAAAATCCCCTCCAATCCGGTTTTCCACACCCAAAATACTAAAATACATCCCTTCTTCCTTCAGTTCCGCCCTGGCTGCCGAATCAATACCAAATATTAAAATCAAAATCAACAGTCCCAAGCAAAAACTTTTTACCGAAAGTAATCCGTTGCGCACCAATCCAAACCTCCCGGCTCTAAAAATAAAAAATCATTTTTATCAGTGTAAAGCTGCATAGGTTTAATCGCTTTGTCTTTCGAAATCAGTATCACCCATACTAATATCGGCAGTTTTTTGATATTATTAATCATAATTATTGCAAGATCTCGCTTCCGGTGATTCGATCGCCAGCCGGCGCAGGCAGCGCCGGAAAAAATAAAAACGGCAGGTTCTAATATATTGGACCTAGCCGTTTTTAAGTTGCAAATATTTCAAAATTAACCGACGACTACTACCCTTTTGGAACCCTTCCGTTTAAAAACTAACTCCCAAGCCGGCTTCCAAACTTGCGCTGTTTAAATGGTAGTCGTATAAGGCGCCGCCATATAAAAATAAGTTCTCAGTCAAACTCATCCGGCCTTGGGCTTCGAAGTACAATGAGAAGTATGCCCATTCATCCGGGTTTTGATCCTCGTCAAAACAAACCATTGACAATCCGGCCCCAAAATAGGCCTGAAAGATTTCATTGACCGGATAGTGTTTATAAGCCCCAAAGTGAGAAATCGAGCCGTCATCGCCGTATTTCGAAAAATTAAACCTCAACAAATACTTTTCTTGATAGAGAGTTGTCGCTTGCAATTCATAATAAAGGTTATCATAGTCTTTTGATGAATACTCCAGCCCGATATTCCATGCTGAGGTCAGCGGGATTAAAATGCCGATCCCCGAATCGGAAAAAGATTCCATTTCAGACCCTTTGATATCCCCGCCGTTAAAATCATTATAAATCCCGTAAAATAAAATTTTGTCAAATTCGCCGGAAACGGGTGAAGCCATTGCGGAAAAGGATGTCAATAGAATTAAAATCAACGCCGCACCCAAAGTATGAAATGCCTTCTTCATCTGAAAACCTCCACTTGTAATGTAATTTATAGATAAATTCCGTTTAAATGTAAAAATTGTGGAATGCATTGGAGAACAGTCTCCAAAGTTAATTGCGAGTTTTCGGTGAAATTTAAAATTTCTCGTTGGCGGACTACTTATTTTTAAAGCTAGAGATGATTTCAACATCTTCAGCCGAAACCTTTTAGTAAATTAATTCAATAATTAGAAAAAATTAAAACTGAATAAAAAATTAAAAAAAAGCGGGAACCGTTATGCCCCGCTTTCTTTTAAATGTCGGTCAATTTATTTCTGTTTACCCTCTGCCGCAGCTTGAGCGGCGGCCAAACGGGCAATCGGCACCCGGAAGGGCGAACAGGAAACGTAATTCATCCCCACCCGGTGGCAGAATTTTACCGATTCGGCATCGCCGCCGTGCTCGCCGCAAATTCCGACTTTGAGGTCTTTTCGGGTGGCGCGGCCGCGCTCGATTCCCAACTTGATTAATTCGCCAATGCCTTCTTGGTCGATGGTTTGGAAGGGATCGTCCTTTAAAATTTTCTTATCGAGATAATCAGGCAAGAAACCGCCAATGTCGTCCCTGGAGAAACCGAAGCCCATCTGGGTCAAGTCATTGGTGCCGAATGAGAAGAACTCGGCAACTTCCGCCATCTTGCCGGCGGTCAAAGCCGCGCGCGGGATTTCGATCATCGTGCCGAACATAAACGGAATTTCGTTGAGTCCCAGTTTTTGGCGAACTTCTTCATAAACCCGGTCAACCATTTTTCGTTGGTCGGCAAGTTCGTTGACAATGCAGGTAACCGGGATCATAATCTCCGGATAGGCTTTCTTGCCTTCTTTAATCAATTCGCCGGCCGCCTCGAGAATAGCCCGGACCTGCATCTCGGTTATTTCCGGATAAGTGATTCCCAAGCGGACACCGCGATGGCCGAGCATCGGGTTGTTTTCACGCAATCCTTCGCCGCGTTTTTTGACTTCGGCAAGATCTACGCCGAGCTCTTTCGCCAAAGCCGCCAGTTTATCCTCGGAATGGGGCACGAATTCATGCAAGGGCGGATCCAACAACCGGATGGTAATCGGCAGTCCGTTCAGCACCTCCATGGTCGCTTTGATATCATTTTTCACGAACGGGAAGAGTTCGTCCAAAGCGGCACGGCGTTCCGCAACGTTCCTGCTCATAATCATCTTCCGGAGCAGGAACAACGGTTTATCGCCGCCCTCGCCGTAGAACATATGCTCAGTCCGGAAAAGCCCGATCCCTTCGGCGCCGAATTGGATCGCCTTAGCGGCGTCTTTCGGAGTGTCGGCGTTGGTCCTAATCTTTAAGGTCCGGATCTCGTCGCAAAGCTTCATCAAATCCAGATAAGAGGCGTTATGCTCGAGGTCCGCGTCTACCAACGGAAGCTCTCCTTGATATACCAAGCCTTTAGTGCCGTTGATCGAGATCCAGTCGCCTTCTTTAACCACGATTCCATCCTTCGTAGTAAAGGATTTTTGGCCTACTTCAATGTCGGAACACCCGACCACACAGCACTTACCCCAGCCCCGGGCGACCAATGCCGCATGCGAAGTCATTCCTCCCTTACTGGTAAGGATCGCTTGGGACTTATGCATTCCATCAACATCTTCCGGAGAAGTTTCCTCACGAACCAAGATTACTTTCTCACCTTTAGCCGCCCAGGCTACCGCATCCTCGCTGGTGAAAACCACACGCCCCTTAGCGCCGCCGGGGCCTGCCGGCAGCCCTTTCGCGATCGGTTTAACGCTCTTTTCAGCAGCCGGATCGAGCATCGGCAGCAGTAATTCAATCAGTTGGGTCGGGGCTACCCGCATCACCGCGGTTGCGGCGTCAATTAATTTTTCCTTATACATCTCGGTAGCCATCCGGACGGCGGCCACGCCGTTTCGCTTACCGACCCGGCATTGCAACATATATAACTTGCCCTTCTCTATGGTAAACTCGATGTCTTGCATATCGCGGTAATGTTTTTCAAGGCGTTTTTGAATATCGAAGAGTTCCTTATAAATCTCGGGCATGGTCTCTTCCAAGGTAGGAAGATGCGCGCTTTGAGGATTCTTGGAATACTCGTTGATCGGCGCCGGAGTGCGGATACCGGCGACGACATCCTCGCCCTGAGCATTGATCAAATACTCGCCGTAAAACTGGTTCTCGCCGTTGCCGGGGTTGCGGGTAAAGGCGACGCCGGTCGCGGAGTCATCGCCCATATTGCCGAAGACCATAGCTTGCACATTAACCGCGGTGCCCCAATCATCGGGGATTTTTTCAATTCTGCGGTATTCCACGGCCCGTTTGCCGTTCCAACTCAGAAAGACCGCGCCGATACCGCCCCAGAGTTGATCCAAAGGATCTTCAGGAAACGGTTTGCCAAGCGTATCTTTAACGATCTGCTTAAACTCGCCGACCAATCCTTTTAAATCTTCGGCGGTCAAGTCGGTGTCTGACTGGTAACCTTTCTGCTTCTTAACTTCTTCCAAACGTTCGTCAAGAATTTTACGAACTCCTTTGCCGTCCTTAGGCTCAATACCCGCGGCCTTCTCCATCACGACATCGGCGTACATCATAATCAATCGCCGGTAAGCGTCATAAGCAAAACGCGGATTATTAGTCTTTTCAATCAAGCCCTGAATAGTCACATCATTTAAACCAATGTTCAAAACGGTATCCATCATTCCCGGCATTGATTTGCGGGCGCCGGAGCGAACCGAAACCAATAGCGGGTTCTTAGGATCGCCGAATTTCTTGCCCATCAATTTTTCCACTTTTTCAAGGGCTTCTTTGACTTGAGCTTGAAGTTCCTTGGGGTAAGTACGGTTATTGGCATAATAGTAAGTACAAACTTCAGTGGTAATGGTAAATCCGGGAGGAACCGGCAAGCGCAGTTGAGGATGACCGGCCATTTCCGCCAGATTTGCTCCCTTTCCGCCCAATAAGTTCTTCATTGATTCATTGCCGTCGGCTTTACCGCCGCCGAAAAAGTAGACGTATTTCGCCATTCATATACCTCCTGTTTTTTTAAGATATGCGCTCCAAGAAAGTGTATTAAATTATTTACACTTCCAGACGTAAACTCGAAAAATATGATTCGCGATTCTTGATTAAGTTCCTCCTTAGATTCATAAATTTAAGTAAATTGATACTTATAAACTAGTTGGGAAATAATTTCTCCGTGTCTCCGCGCTTCGGCGGCTGATAACTCAGCCACGGTGACGCAGAGACACAGGGTTAAATACTAATCTTCCTCATCCGGTAATTTTATTTATAAATAACTTCGGGCTACCTCAATGTCTTTTGCTATTTGGGCGCGTAAAGCCTCCGGCCCCGCAAACCGGTTTTCCGGTCTGATAAACCTTAAAAACTCGACTCGAACTAAGCGATGATAAAGATCAAGTTCGATATCGAATAAATAGGCCTCCACCAAAGGGATTGTCTTTCCAAAAGTCGGCTTGACGCCAACATTGGCGACCCCGAAATAAAACCGGTCTTCCAGAGACAGCCGGACTAGATAAACTCCGTAACGCGGAAATAAATATCCGGGTTTTAAACGGATATTCGCCGTAGGATAGCCGAGTTTCCGGCCCAGTTGTTCTCCCTTTATAACTTCACCTTCAATGATAAAACTATACCCCAACATCCGGTTGGCCGTTTCAATATCGCCTTCGGCCAATAGCCGCCGAATTACCGAACTGCTGATTACCTCGCCGTCAACCCTTACCGGCGCCACTCTTTCTAAGACAATACCCTGATCAACCGTTAATTCTTCCAACAACCGGTAATCGCCGCGTCCGGCGGAGCCGAAGCGAAAATCGTGCCCCACCACCAACGCCTTAATATTCAAAGCCTCCCGTAGCCAGGTATGGAAAAAGATTTCCGGTTCCAAAGCAGCGAAGCTTCGGGTAAACTCAATTTCCAAAAGCGCGTCCAACCCCTGTTTGGCTAATAATTCCCTTCTGATTGAAGGCATATTTAATAAAAAAGGGCCTTCTCCCAAAATACTCTCGGGATGGTTGGAAAAGGTCAAGGCGACCGCCAAGCAATCAAAGCGACGAGCATTGGCAATGGCGCGTTTCAGGACGGCTTGATGTCCCAGGTGGACCCCGTCAAAATTGCCGATGGTCGCCACCGTTTGTTTTTTTAACTCGGCAATCTCTTGTCCGGCCTCTAAAATTGAATTCCAAACCTTCATAACTACTCCCTCAGGAAAGCAAATTACCAGCTCTAATCATAATGAAATACTTTCACCGGTTGCCAAAAACAGTAGGAACCGTTATCTTCCAACTTTAAAACGGCGATTGTCCGGTCTGTTTCAACTTCTAAAGCCTTAATCAGACTTCCCGGCGCCATGGGCTGATTGTATTTAGCAAAGGATAATTTACCTCCGTTTTTAACCTTGAGAAGGTCTTCATCCGAGGGGTAAACGGACGGCAAATGTCCTAAAGCCTTTGAAATCGGCATTAATAATTCATCTAAACAACCGCTTGCTGAACGCTCTTCGATTTGTTTCAAGGTTACGGCGTTTTCCAACCGGAAAATTCCGGAGCGAATCCGTAGTAAAGCTCCCATATGGGCCCCACAGCCCAATTTTAACCCCAAATCATTAATCAAGGTTCTGATGTAAGCGCCTTTGGAACAGGTAATTATGGAATCAAAATGTTCTTGAAAACCGTAAGTATTTCGGGGATTTTCAATTGTCCAGCTATAAACCGTTACCGGCCGGGGTTTACGTTCGACTTCAATGCCGCGGCGAGCCAAATCATAAAGTTTTTGTCCCTGCAGCTTAACCGCTGAAAACATCGGCGGAATTTGTTGGGTGGTTCCGATAAAACCGGCAATGGCTTTTTGGATTTCCGCCAAAGTCAGACAGAATCCGGGATGCTCCGCAATTACTTTTCCGGACTTATCCTGGGTGTCGGTCTGTCTCCCTAGAATTACTTCAGCTCGGTATACCTTAATGGATTCGTCCAAAAATGAAAAGGAACGAGTCGCTTGACCCAGTCCCACCACCAAAACACCCTCCGCTTCGGGATCTAAAGTCCCGGTATGCCCGATTTCGGTTTGTTTCAAAATCCGGCGCAAGGCGGCGATCACTTGATGGGAGGTAATCCCCCGCTCTTTGTTGACGGTTAGATATCCGTGCCTCATGGCTAACGGGCCTCATAAAAGCCGGCGACAAACCTTAAAACATCGTCGACAACTTTCTTAACCGGACCGTTCAGGGTGCAACCGGCCGCCCTGGCATGACCGCCGCCTCCAAAATAAGCCGCCAATTTACTAACATCCACATTCACCGATGACCGCCAACTGAGTTTGATTTCATTTGCCCGCAGTTCTTTAAATAAAATCCCGATCTCCACACCTTCAATTGAACGGGCGTAATTGACGAAACTCTCGGTCTCTTCATTTTCCACCGGATATTTATTTAACATTTCCTGGTCCAAAACCATCCAAGCGACTTTACCGCCGACGCCCACCTTCAAAGTGCATAAGACTTCGCCCAATAAACGAATGGAATTAAAGCTTTTTTGTTCATGTACTTGTTCCGCGACCTTTGCTGGTTCGACGCCGTATTCTTTAACGAGCGTCGCCGCCAATTCCAATGTAAAGGAAGAGGTGTTTGAATAACGGAAGAAACCGGTATCGGTCGCCACCGCCGTGTATAAAGCGGTAGCGACTCCTTGTTCAAGAGCGATACCGGCCTCCTTAAATAAACGTAGTAATACTTCTCCGGTAGCGGCAGCCTGAGAATCGACAATGTTTAAATTGCCGAAACCGGTATTGGTGATATGATGATCAATATTGATAACGATTAACCCGGGGATTCCCCAGATCTCTTCCGCCAACGCGCACCGTTCCCTTTCGGCGCAATCAACCGCGATCAATACCTCCGGAAGAAGGGAGGGGCCGCGTTCTTTCTTGATCAATTCGCTTCCTTCAAGAAAAGTATATACCGTGGGCACGCCCTCGGAACAAACTAATTCCACGTTTTTCCCCAACTTCTTTAATAAAAACCCGACCGCCAGCAATGAACCGATTGCGTCGCCATCCGGATGTACATGACAAGTAACAATAAATTGATTTTTGGCTTCAATTAACTTAAAAAACCCCTGCCAATCTGATGTCAACTAGGATTCTCCTCTTTGCCTTGTTTTACTTGTTCCAGTAATTCGAAGATTCTTGCTCCTCTTTCAATGGAATCGTCGGCAATAATATGAATCTCCGGGGTATGTCGGAGCCGGATTCGCTTGCCTAATTCGGAGCGGATAAACCCCTTGGCGCTTTCCAATCCTTCCATGGTAAGCTTTTTGGCCGCATCATCCCCAAAAATGCTGACAAAGATCTTTACATGACTATAATCATTCGAAACTTCCACATCGGTTACGCTGACGAATCCAATCCGCGGGTCTTTGATATCCCGTTGCAAAATGGATCCGAATTCCGATTTTATAAGCTCGCTCAATCTTTCACTACGATGTTCCGCCATTTTAGAACCCCCTTTATTGAGAGGTGAAAGGGCGAAGCGAGAAGTCGGGCGGCAACTCTTCGCCATCCGCTGTTCAAGTCTTTAGAGGACCTCAAGGTTTAAATATGCCCTTTTCCTTTTGAACCTTCCATCTCTTGAACTCTTTAAAACCATTAACTATTATTTTACCGCCGTCCGTTTAATTTCTTCCATGGCATAGGCTTCGATGATGTCTCCTTCTTTGATGTCATTGAATTTCTCCAAACCGATACCGCATTCGAAACCCTCCGAAACTTCGCGGACGTCATCTTTAAACCTTTTTAAAGAGAGAATTTTACCGTCGTGAAGCACAATATTGTCGCGAATCAAACGAATGTTGTTATTGCGGCTGATTTTACCTTCAATCACGTAGCAGCCCGCTACATTACCAACCTTCGGAACTTTATAAATCGCCCGGATTTCCGCTCGTCCGGTTATTACCTCCTTATAATCCGGGGCCAACATTCCTTCCATCGCTTTTTGAACATCGTCGATAATTTCATAGATTATCCGGTAAAGACGGATATCGACGCTCTCTTTTTCCGCGATTCTTTTGGCCATCGGATCGGGCCGTACGTTAAAACCGATAACTATCGCATTCGAAGCGGAAGCCAGCATCACGTCGCCCTCACCGATACCGCCGACCCCGCCGTGAATGACTTTTACTCTGACTTCATCATTGCTCAGACGTTCCAACGATTGTCGAATCGCTTCCACCGACCCTTGAACGTCCGCCTTCAAAACGATTTTTAACTCTTTTATTTCGCCCTCTTTTATTTTAGTAAATAAATCATCCAGAGTAACCTTTTGATTTCGTTTCAGCTCGTTTTCCCTTTTCAGTTGCATCCGCTTGTCGGCCAATACCCGCGCCACTCGATCTTCGGTAACCGCATAGAAAATATCACCGGCTTCCGGAAGTTCGTTAAAACCGATTACCTCCACCGGAGTTGACGGACCTGCTTTTTTAAGCTTTTTACCTTTTTCGTTGGTTAAAACTCTCACTTTACCCGCGGCGGTGCCGGCGATAATCGGATTGCCGATCTCCAAGGTGCCTGTTTGGATCAACACGGTGGCCACCGGGCCCCGGCCTTTATCCAATTGGGCTTCGATAACCGTCCCTTTAGCCGGGCGATTAGGATTGGCTTTCAATTCTTTCATATCCGCCACCAGCAGAATCATTTCCAGCAATTGTTCAATACCTTCACGTTTCTTGGCTGAAACCGGGACGAAGATCGTATCGCCGCCCCACTCTTCGGCGACCAAACCGTGCTCGGTCAAATCCTGTTTGATTCGATCAGGATTGGCCCCGGGTTTGTCGATTTTATTAATCGCCACAATTATGGGCACATTCGCGTCTTTTGCATGGTTAATCGCTTCCACAGTTTGAGGCATTACTCCGTCGTCGGCGGCGACCACTAAGATGGCGATATCGGTCGCCTGGGCTCCACGGGCCCTCATTGCCGTAAACGCTTCATGCCCGGGCGTATCCAGGAAAGTGATTTTACGCTCTTTTAACTCAACCTGATAAGCGCCGATGTGTTGAGTAATCCCACCGGTTTCCTGAGCCGTAACGTTTGTCTCCCGAATCGCATCCAAGAGGGAGGTTTTCCCGTGATCGACATGGCCCATGATGGTAACCACCGGCGGCCTCGGAACTAATGATGCCGGGTCATCCTCGATCTCTTCCACCTGTAATTTCTCTTCTTCGGTTTGAGCGGCGGAAGCGCTGATATTATATTCATCCGCCAATAGAATCATCGTATCCAAATCGATCTCTTGGTTAATAGTGGCCATCATTCCCAAGCCCATCAGCTTTTTAATGACATCTCCGGCCGAAACTTCGATTAATTGTGAAAAATCCTTTACCGTCATTGCCGGCGGCAGCTGAACCGATTTTACGGTGGTCATCGGTCCTTTTGGTTTGGCGGATTTAAGCGTTTGGCTATCGGTCGGTTTTGTTTTCCGGTTAACCGTGGGACGCGCGACCGGCCCTTTGGGCATACTTGTCTTTTGCTGTTTTTTAGCGGCGGCTTTCGGTTGCGGCCGGGCTTGTTCCGGACCGCTCTTAATCGTTTTTGCCTTTCGCTTATCGTCGCTTGTTTTAGCCTTAGCCGCCCGGGCTTCCGGTTTAATTGGAGGTTTTAGCGACGCCGCCCTTTTCTCTTGGGCCCGCTCTCCAACCCGCCCTGAAACGGCCGTGGTCTTTTTGGCAGTTTCCGGCGTTCGAGAATGACTCGATTTTTTACTTGATTCATTAACTCTAGTTCTTTCGGCTTTTAGCGCCGCAGGCGCCGGACTCACGCTCAGTTCGGGCGTTGGTTTTCCTTGCGTCGGTTTCGGAACTGATTTCGCCGGCGATGCCTCCGCGGCGTCCGTCTTGAGAAATCGCGATTGTTTATTACTTGGAAAAGTTTGCCGCGCTTGTTCGACAAACTTATCTTCGATGGTGCTCATGTGATTCCTGACATTGGCGCCCAAGTCATTAAGAAAATGCAACAATTCTTTGGGTGATATTCCCAACTCCTTGCTTAATTCATGAACTCTCATTTTGTTAATGGTGCTCACCCCCGTCATTGAATAATGAACCGATTTCGTCGGCAAACCGCTGTGAGGTTATCCCGATTACGCCTCGTCCCGGATTGCCGATCCAACGTCCGAGTTCGGAAATAGCGCCGTAACAATAAAAAGCGATCCGGTTTTTACTGCATAATAAGTTAAAATTTTTAATAGTCTTCGGCGACAAATCAGCGGCGCAAATTACCAATTTGATTTGCCGCTTCTTTATTCCCGCCTCTACGGCGGCGGCGCCCGCTACCAATGCACCGGCCTTAGCGGCAAAACCGAGAAAGGTTTGCAATCGGTTCATTTTATAATATCTAATAGCTTGGTTCTCAAATCCGCTTTGATTTGATCGGTGATGCTGATTTCCAATGCTTTATCAAGCAAAGCCCCTTTAAAAGCTTTCTCCAAACATTCCCGTGTCGGACAGGTATAAGCGCCCCGTCCCGATTTTTTGCCGGTAGAATCGACCACCACTTCTCCCTCGGGAGTCCTGACGATCCGAATCAGTTCTTTTTTGGATTTGACGCTTCGGCAACCCAAGCAAGTTCGTTGGGGAATCTTTTTAATCTTCAAGAAAATCACTCCCCCTTAGTTTTTTTGCTTTTTTGGCGCGCTTTTTTCAATTCATCCCCGAATAATTGGCCGATGGTAAATCCTTCTTGTTCGGATGATGAATCGTAGTCGCTACCGGCTTCTTGGGGAATTTCTTCTGAAGCATCGTCATTACTCTTTTCAGCTTCACGCTCCTTCAAGACATCGACGAAGAAATATCCCTCATCCAAAGAGATGGGTTCGTCATCCAGCTCGATCTTGGCCAAGTGTTTGGAAACGGCTTTACTCTTTTTGGTCTTCTTCTTGATTACAATTTCTTCTTCATTATCCTCGTCCGGCTCCGGGATCGGTTCGGAATAATCCTCCGTTTCCCATTCCGCATCCCCCTCGGCCGCATCGGTTTCAATTCCCGGCGTCTCTTCCAAGCCCGGCGTCTCTCCATCAACCGGAGTGGATTCCTCAATCTCGGTTTCATAGTCCCGGAAGCCGATCTCTTCGCATACTAGACGTTCAATTTCTTCGGCTTGTTCTTCGGCTTGGGTCTCGCTCTTGATATCAATTCTCCAGCCGGTTAGTTTTGCGGCCAAGCGGGCGTTTTGACCTTCCTTGCCGATGGCCAGGGAAAGTTGATAATCCGGCACGATTACGATCGCCGTCTTTTTGGAGGGCAGTATTTTGACATCACTGACTTTCGCCGGGCTCAAGGCGTTAATAATAAATTCAACCGGGTCCGGATCCCAGGGAATCACGTCGATCTTTTCGCCCTTTAGCTCCCGCACAATCATTTGAACCCGAATTCCCCTAGTCCCGACGCAGGCTCCCACCGGATCGATTTGATGATCGCGGCTGGCAACAGCTATCTTGGAACGGTAACCGGGTTCACGGGAAATTGATTTAATTTCCACAATCCCATCTTGGATTTCGGGCACCTCCAACTCGAACAGCCGCTTTAATAAGCCGGTTCGGGTCCGCGAAAGCAAAACCTGAGGTCCTTTAGTGGTCTTTTTAACCTCAACCACATAAGTTTTGATCCTCATTCCCTGTTCATAACGTTCATTCGGCATCTGTTCATTAGCGGGAAGGATCCCCTCAATCCTGCCCAAATCAACAAAGATATTCCGTTGTTCAAAGCGTTGGACGACACCGGTTATTAAGTCGCCGACCCGGTTGATAAATTCATCATAAATGATACTCCGCTCGGCTTCTCTGATCCGTTGAACGACCACTTGTTTTGCCGTTTGGGCCGCTATTCTTCCAAATTCCTTCGGAAAAACCTCAAACTCGACCAAATCCCCCAGCTCATAGTTGGGATTTATCTTCTGAGCGTCTTCCAGACTAATTTCGTTGTTTTCGTCTTCGACTTCATCGACAACCGTCTTATGAGTATACACATGAAAAGCCCCGGTCCCGGAATCAACTCGAACCTCAATGCTTTGAGCCACTTTTTGGTCCCTTTTGTAAGCGGACGCCAAAGCGGTTTCAATCGCGTCCAATAAGATCTCCTTGCTGATGCCCTTTTCACGTTCGATCTGTTCCAGGGCATCCATAAACTCCCGGTTCATTTCCGTTTTTTACCTCCTTCTCCGCCAAAAATATCCGAAATAAGCTTCGCTTTCACGATTTCATTCCGGGGAATTTCCACAATCTTTGAGTCGTTTACCTTCAAACCCACCTTTTGTTCCGAACCTTCCCCGCTGATTCCCAACAGTTCGCCGCGATAAGTTTTTTGATTATTAATCGCCTTAACGAGCTTAACCTCAACCATCCTTCCGGCAAAACGCGAAAAATCCGCCGCTTTTTTTAAGGGACGTTCGATCCCCGGCGACGACACCTCCAATAAATACTTGCCGGGTATCGGATCGGCTTCATCCAAAACCCGATCCAGAGATTCGCTGAACCTTTGACAATCCTCAATCCCTATTCCCGACTCCTTGTCGATGGTACACCGTAAAACCCAATCCGGCCCTTCTTTGCGGTATTCGACTTCCACCAGTTCATAGCCTAAATCGACGGCAACCTTATCCCCCAATCTCTCCACTACGGTTTCAATTCGTTCTTTTACCAAACCGGTTAATCCCTCTCTTTTACTACAAACTGAAGGAGTGGGTTTCCCCACTCCTTCACGCGCAATTCTTCTAAATAAGTTTACCACAAATAACCCATTTTGACAAGGGAACTTTTTTGAATCGATCCGGACCAAACCATAAGCCGCGGACTTTTTTAATCGCCCACCGCCGTTAATTTGGATAAACCTTTCACCTGAGACTTTAGTTCTTCCAGTTTACCCAGTTTTGCCAAGGTTTGTAAATAAGCCCGGTTAATCTCCGTGTCGTTCCGGTGAAATTTAAAGGCCTGCCGTAAAAAGGGGAGACTCTTTTGATAGTTCCCTTTGTTCCAATAGTATAAGCCAAGTTCTTTCAATAAAGGAAATCCCGGTTGCAGCTTTGATCCGATCAACCAAAAAGCGACCCGTAGCCGGTATAAATTTAAGTGTTGGGCGACACGGCTCCATAGATACCAATAAAACCAAAGTTTCCTGCCGTTCAAATATAACTTTATCAAATTAAGCAATACCAGCCAATGTTTGCCTGCCTCCCACAGTCTGGCCAGTTTCCTAATCCGCAATTCGGTTTTAATCCGGGGGTCGCTCATTTGATTTAGCAATTGCAGACTCAAGCGCCTGACGGTATTATCCGGAGCTATCTTCAATAAATGGAGCAAGCTTTCCTGGGCTTGATCGTATTTACCCAACTCCAACTGGGCAACCGCCAGATTTTGAAAAGTCGGATAGTGACCGTCGTTTATGGCGGCCGCTTTTTCAAACCAATAGGCCGCTTCCTCATGACGTTTCTGTCGCTGGCAGAAAGAACCGTAATAATAGAAAGCCCCCCACCATTCCTCTTGGACTTGAACCGCTCGTTGATAATATTCTTCAGCGAGTTGCGGGTTCTCTTTCTCTTCGGCAAGCAAGGCCAAATTAACCAACAGGTTTACCCGGGAAGGTTCAATCGCTAAGGCTTTCAGCCACGTATCTTCCGCTTGCTTGCGCTCGCCGACGCCGGCATAGACCGCGCCCAGCAAATCTAAGACCGCAGCGTTATCCGGTTCATAGACGAGCGCCTTTTGGAGGGTTTGCAAAGCCTGCTCGAAATGACCGCGGTTATTGTATAATAAGGCCAAACGGACCCATCCTTCAATGAATTCCGGGAAAGACTCGGTTAATTCGTTTAATAATTGAAACGACCGATTATAATTCCCGAATCGGTTGTAAATTTCAGCCAGGACTAAAGGAATCCGGGGGTGATAATGACCGGAGATTTGGCGTAAACGTTCCAGAATATCAATGGCAAAATCGGAGTTATAGGTCAAATCGTTTTGGATCAAAAATAATAATAAAATGTCAACGGCTTCATTAAACTCGGGATCATAAGCCGCCGCTTTTAATAGGTATTCCATGCCTTCTTCCCGAGCTTGACCGGTTTTGGCCTGAGCTAAGATCTCCAACCCTTTTCGAAAAGCTAAAAAGGCCTCTAAGGATTTGGTATAAATCCTCGGGGATGGAGTCTCCTTCTTCTGAAAATATTGGAGAAGACCGCTAAAGCTTTTTTCCCATTCATGCAAAAATTTATCTTCCGGAACCTGAAACTGGTCCCGGTAAATCACTTGTTGCGCTTGGGGATCATAAAGGACGAGCGTTAATGAAAGATCCCCTTCCCCGCTTAAATTCCCGGAAAACCAAAGTTCACGCTCATTGTTCCACTCGAACTTCTCGAGTTGCGACGGTTTTTGCTCCCACTGCCCAAACTCGATTTCCGTATTAACCTGTGCCGGAATCTCAACCGCATTTAAACGCAATGCGGTTAGATCGGATAAACCTCTTGCCAATAACGGCAAAAATTTCGGTTCGCGATCCGCTGTAAAAGGTATGACTTGAATCAAAGGGACCTCCGCTTTTCCTTGACTATGGGCGTGATTGTCTTGCCATGGATTTCGTTTTATCGAAAAAATCTTTGAAATACCGCCTATAGCTCTCTTTTAGAAAAAAGTAACATAATCGCCCAGGTTAGTCAAGGGGAAAAGGCCTTGAAAAGCGGCTGTTCGAAAAGATGAAAAGAAGCGGGACGAATGCCTTGGCAAGCTAAGAAACCGTTCAGATGCCGACGCTCAACTGCTGTCGTGAAGTGCCTACGATTTTTACCGGCACCGTTAACCAATCGTTGGTTTTAATCAAATAAGTCTTGCCGATGATATCCTGTTGGATAAGCGCTTCCACCATTTCGTAAGCGTTTCTGCCCAACCGTTCTTCATATTCGGCAGTGTTATAATTATTAATGGTGTTGATGATGGCCTCTTCAATAACCCGGTTAAACTCGCCCTTAATGGCGCCGATAACTTCCGGCGGCAAGTTCACTTGACTCTTCCCGATCCCAATCGTAAAGTCTTCCAAGCCTTGTAAATTTTCACTCACTTCAACCGGAAGTTCTTTTTTCAACTGTTCCAGGATTTGTGGAATATCCCGTTTGGCTTCGGCTTGGACCTTCGCTTGCACCAAACGAGCGATTTGTTGAGGGTTTATCGCCACTTTTAACCCTTGCATTCTGATGACCATTAAAATCGAGAGCGAAATGATGAAACAACCTAAAAATACTCCGGTAAACACTCCGCTCCAATAACGATCTTTATCAATTGAAGTTTTGGTTCGCGTTTTCGACATCAAAATCCCTCCGTCCAGACAACCTATCCTTTCATAGTATGCCAAAAGATGGAGAAAATATGAATGATTAAATCAAATACCACAGCACTGGAATCGTCTTTCTTGGATTTTTCGGCGATAAAAAAACAGCGGCAAA
>JAAYHS010000078.1 GCA_012735315.1 Bacillota bacterium
AACCCAAAGAACACAGTTTCATTCCAAGTCCGATCGCCAGATGGGTTTTACCGGTTCCGGGATTGCCAACTAAAATCACATTTTCCCGGTTGTTCACAAATTGTCCTGTTGCTAACTGCCAAACAACAGCGGGGTCGACTTTGGGAAGATTGCTGAAATCGAAACTATCAAGCGATTTGGGATAGGGAGATCACTTTTTCAATATCATTTGACCCTTTTTTGGATCACTTTTATAATATCAAACACATCCGGTAGGGTTAGTCAAATTAAAAGGTTACTTTTTTACGAGTAGTTACATATATCTACAACTTTACCATCATTTATAAATCGGCGCCAAGGAGAATTACGCGGAGAATCTTTTTTGTTTGTTAAAACGGTTAATACCCAAAGTCATTTAATCTTAGACTTGACAGAAAATACTAAAATTTGTCTAAATTTTAGAGGATAACTGGAGAGAATGGAGAAATTGGGTAAATATTAAATCGTCTGGGAGAAACTTACTCCTTTTTGCCATGAAAAAAGGGCATCAGGATGCTTCGTAGTTTAAAAGCATCTTTGAACGAACCATTTATTTCACACCGAAGAAGAGGAGGAGAGCTAGCAAGAGTCGAGTTGATGAATGAAATAATGGCGGAAATTAACGATAATCGATTTAAGGAGGCGGAACATTGAAAAGAACCATCATCCTATTAATAACCGTTTGTTTAGTTCTGATTTGTTCGCTACCCGCAACAGCCAAGGCCACGGTTTATTTCGAGAAAATGGTCAGTGGCAGTATCGATGAAGAATTTGGTAATGATACGGCTTTTGATACGGACTCGACCATCAATATTATCGGTATGGAATGGGCCGGCAGACGTTTTGTAATTAGAGGGGAAATGGGAGTTGACATGCTTCGGATCCCCCAGAAGGTGGACTTTAACACATCGGAATTAATAATGGGAGTCCGATTGAAGAATAAAGAAAGATTCAAATGGAATCTGGACTTTTGTTATCAAAGTACTGAATTAGAAATTGAAAATACCACGCAGCATTTTTCAGGCTCCATGGGGGGTATGGATTTTGTTTTCGGATCCCGGAAATCGAATCTCAGTTTATTATTATTGATGCCTTTTAGTGGTACTAGTAATAACAAAAGCTATTCCAACGTCGCTTTGTTGGCTGCCAGACTAAAATATTGTTATCTATTTAATGAGACGCTTGGCATCTCGGTTGATTACCGTTTCGACAGCATTAATTGGGATTATCCACAAGAATTTTTCGGAAGTTATTACCCGCAAGGGGCGGAGATAGCCCGTCAGGGCTTTTTGCTGGGGTTAACATATCAGTTTTAATAAACCCGATAGTACTTGCCATTGGAATAGGATAATTTTTCCTTTTCAAATTTGTTACTAAACTTTTTGACTGCCTTACCGATTATATAAATAAACCAAAATAAACGTTTAACTTAAACAACTGAATCCGATAATGGCAAATCCGCCGAAAGGCGGAGACGCAAAGCCACGGGTCTAAAGCGAAAAAATTCGCCATGACAGCCGGGTTGCCGAAGTGAGGTTGTATTTTTTATCACTTTATTATTATCAACCACTTTGGCGCCCGACCCGGATTTATCGGGGAAGGGGGCAATTAAGATGAAAGGAGTATTGATACTTGGTCTAACAGTCATCTGTATATTGGCGGTATTGACTCCGGTTTTTGCGGAAGCTGTCACGATTGACTATGAGCTTGACGATCAGCCGGTAACATTTAACCTTGATCAGGTTTTCGAACAGGAAAATGCCGGCGGGAATGTATACCCGATCATTCAATCCCCGAATCTTCACGAGACTTATGTTGACATTGATCATGATTGGGCGCCGTTTATCAATAGATGGAGGCCTTCCGATTGGAGCCGGGATGATAGTCTACGCCAAAAAGCAATAACCATTTTTATTATCGCGGATTGGATTCAAACCAGAAATATCGTGGAAGATCCGGCCTTAGAAGAAGCCAATCCGATTTTAGGACCCAATCCCAGTCTGGAGGAGGTAGACCGCTATTTTGCCATCTGTCTCATCGGCAATACGCTGATCTCATATTTACTCCCTCAAAACCTCAGAAGCCGCTGGCAAGTCATTTCTTTAAGATTTCAAATCGAGACCGTAAACCATAATTATAACATGGGAGTCAAGTTCAGTTTATAATTCAAGGCGTTATTTAGAGCGGGCCGTTTGAACCGGCGCAAACCAACTTTTTAAATGGCCATATTTGAGCCGGATATGGTATACTAAAATCATAATTTGGATTTCACGGATCAAAGTGTGAGGATATCATGCAAGAAATTCAATGGTTCCCCGGACATATGGCCAAAGCCAAACGGCAATTGACGGAACTGTTAAGATATTTGGATTTATTAATCGAAGTTCGGGACGCCCGCATCCCTATCGCCAGCCATAACCGCGACTTGGATGAGATCTTGGGCAAAAAACCCGTCATTGTGCTCCTCAACAAAATGGATTTGGCCGATCCGGAGGTTACCGGGGCCTGGCGGGTTTGGTTCGCCGCTCAAAAAATCCCCGTGGTTGAAGTGAATGGGAAAAACGGCCGGGGAATCGAAGCGATCTGGAAAGTCGCCGCCGCGCAATTCGTCGGGAACCGGTCCGGGCAAATAAAGCGGCTCGGAGTGGTCGGAATCCCGAATGTAGGCAAATCATCGGTATTAAACCGCTTGTTGGGAAGAGGAGCCGCCCGTACCGGAAATCTTCCGGGAGTCACCAGAGGCAAACAATGGATTAAATACAAGGGATTTGAGGTCTTGGACACGCCGGGATTGCTTCCGCCGAAGCTCACCAGCCGGACCGACGGTTATAAGCTGGCTTTGGTCGGAACGATCAGGGACGAGATCGTCCCGGTGCATGATTTGGCATTATACTTAATGGAGAATTACGGAGGCAAATTATTTGCCGGGGATGATTCGTTTCCGGAACAACTCCCGGCTGAGGAGCAATTACTCTGGTTTGCGCTTAAACGCAAATTCCTGGCCAAGGGAGGCGAACCGGATCTAAACCGGGCGGTTATGGCGCTGCTCCATGAGTTTCGCCAGGGGCGCCTCGGCAGGATCAGTCTGGAACAACCGCCGACCGCCGGATCGGTTTATTAATCAGCCGCAACAACACGATCCCCCCGACGACGGTGGACAGGTAATAGCTTAAAAAACGCCAGATGACGATGAAAACAGCGCGTAACTGCAAGGGGATAAAGATCATCACCGAAAAAAGGCTCAATTCCATCACGCCGGAACCGCCGGGAATCGGCAGATAGGCGAGGAGAAAGACCAAAACGAATTGGAGCAAGATTATTTCAAGGACTTTTCCCGCCGGGTTTAGTCCAAAGGCGTACATTAACAGCGGCGCAATTCCGAAAAAGAAAACCCAATAAACGATGGTTAAGAGGAAGATCAGGATAATATTCAGCCAATTGCGAAACTTTTTAATCGAACGCTGAAACGTCTCCGCCTCTGCGGTTAATCTTTGCAGATAAGGCCCGATTTTATGGCCGAGGCGGCTTAATTTCAATGAATTTAAAACCCCCAGCAGCAGGCTGGTGGCCAACTTGGGTTTAATCAGAAAGACGATTAACCCTAATGAAAGCGCAATAGCCAGAGGAATGGCGATGGTTGTAATCTGATGCAATATTCCAAAAGAGAAACGCGCGTGGTAAAATAGAATTAAAAACGGGGAAACAAAGGTAAACAACAGCGTGGTTATTACCATCCGGATCGTTACCAGCGCGCCCGCTTTTCCCGGAGTAAGGCCTTTCCGGCATAAGAGAAATATTTGGGTCGGCACGCCGCCCGAATTAAAAGGAGTTACATTTCCGGTAAAGGTCGCGGCCAAATTGATGCCGCAAATAGCGCCGAAGGAAAGGCGTTCGCCCAATCCGAAGGCGATCATTTTAACCCGTAAGCCTTCGGCCAGCCAGGAAAGGAACAAAGACAGGCAAGCCAACCCGAAGGCGGGATAATTTAAAAGACTTAACTTAGGCCAATTATCCGGCGTCGCCGAAGCGGAAAACAGAAAAAACAAACTGATAATCGTAAGGAGAATCACCAAACTAAGGCCTTTGACGAGCAACTTCTGTAACGGGAAAGACTGTTTTTTCATGAAGAATCTCCTGTCCGTAAGTTTCTAATGGATTTCCAGTGATTAACTACAGGGTAAATGATAATTTCGGGTTTTGGATAAACATTTCCTGCTTGAACTGTGTGTTTTATTCTGTTAAATTACCAAATATCAACCATTTGATTCAAGCTTTATCCGGATTTTGACGATTTATTTAAATCAAAGGGTGAGCGAATGCCCGGCGCCATAGGAAAGAAATCAAACCTTGCTTGGGATGAACGGCTGATTTTTGAAAAATCATGCTGGGACCGGGGATATCAAAGAGTGGCCGGTCTTGACGAGGCGGGTCGCGGTCCGTTGGCCGGACCGGTTGTGGCGGCCGTTTTTGTGATTACTCCGGAATTTAAGATTACGGAAGTAACCGATTCGAAGCAACTCACTCCCTTAAAGCGCGAGAAGCTCTTCCATCAATTAACCTCGGGCGCTTGGGATTTCGGAGTCGGGATCGTCGAACCCGCGGAAATAGATCGGATCAACATTTATCAAGCCTCCAGGCTGGCAATGCTCAAAGCGCTACAATCGCTGCGGACGCCTCCCGATTATTTGCTGGTCGACGCCTTGGTTGTCCCGGACACGGACATCGAGCAATTGCCGTTGATTCACGGCGACGCGCGTTCGGCGGCGATCGCCGCCGCTTCAATCATCGCTAAATACACCCGCGACCAAATCATGATCGGTTATGAGGCCCGCTATCCGGGTTATGGTTTCGCCAAACATAAAGGCTACCCAACCAGGGAGCACTATCAAGCTTTGGAAAGGTTGGGACCTTCGCCGCTTCATCGCAAGTCCTTTCGGTTGCAAAAATCTTCGACGGTTGATTCATTGAATTTATTTGAAAATTTCGATGACAAAGAGGACCCAAGTGAGGATTAACGGATTTTGTCATTTGCCAACGGGGAATGCAACCCCATTCGAGGAGCTTAATCTCCGCGACGGGCAAAAATTTATCGGCAAGATAATTAAAGCCTCCGGCGATGAAGCCTTGCTGGAAATGGCCGGCCGGGTTTTCCGCGCCAAAATCGAAGGCGATCCGGAACTGGAAACGGGCGCGGTTTTAAAATTTGAAGTGAAACACACCACGGATGGGCGCATCTTGCTGAAGATCCTGGACAATACCCGGGACGCTAATGAGGCTTCCCCCGCGGAGAAGCAGGCCCCGGCGGTTAACCTTCAAAAAGCGATCATCTCGGCTTTAACCGGAGACGGACTGCCGGCAACTCCGGAGAACATTGAAAAATTAAGCCGGCTGCTTCAAAACTTTCAAAACAAGTACCAACAATCCCCACCTCCGCAAGTTTTAACTTATATCCTCGCTAATAAATGGCAGGTAAATCCGGAGACGATCATCGCCTCATGGCTGTTTCAAGACGCGGGTTTACGTGATTTACTATGGAATATTCTGCGCCGGACCGGATCCAATCAAGCCGGCTTGAGTCTTTTTACCTGTTTGCTGATGGAAATGTCGTCGCGTCCGGAAACGGTTTTAACTAAATTGCAAACTTTGGCCGGTCAGTGGGAAAAGCTGTTGCAAGAGGCCGGCGGCGCTCGGCCGCAAGGGAGCGACTCTTCCGATCAAACCCAAGCCGCGGCCGACGGTTCGTTCCGCTCCTCTCTTTTAAGCGACGATTTAAAGAACAGCGCTTGGCCCGCTCGGCCGTCGCCGCTTCAAAATCAGGAACCTTTGCTTCGTTCCTCGAATTCCGGCGGCCATCCGGAACCGGCATTAAAAAACTCCGGGGACCCAAATAGCGGCCATAACGACGTTAATTTCAAATTTTCAAAAACTTCGGTTATAAATGAATTAAAACAGGTGATTTCCAGATTAAACCGGGTTTTCGACAAAGGGGATTTCAGCGCCAAAATCGAGGCTCTCATGAACAAAAACCTGGCTTTAACCAAGGCTACCCTTCAGGAAAATAGCGTTAACGGCAATTACAATCTTGTTCCATTGTTGGTCAACGATTCACAAAATCTGGTTCATGAAGTTTTAATCAAATGGCGGGAAGAACCCGCCGCCCAAAAGGACGGGAGCTTTGAACAAGTATTGCAAATGAATATTCCCACCGAAAATATGGGGGAAATTCGGCTGTTGTTACGGATTGGGAAAAGCGGCGTCCAAATTAACTTTAAAGTGAAGAGCGATTCGGTACGAAAATATTTATTGAGAAATCTAAACGAATTGAAAGCTAGTTTGGTCGGAACGGAATTGAAAATCAAAGTCGCCCTCGAACGAGCGGCGGAATTATCCGATCCGGGCATTGCGGGAGTGGATCTATGGATTTAAACGACAAAAATTCCGGTAAATCCGGTAACCGGGAACCAAAATACGCGGCAGCGCTCCGTTACCGTCCGGCGGTCGATCCGGCGCCGATGGTAGTGGCTTCAGGAAAGGGCAAAATCGCCGAAACGATTTTGCGTTTAGCCGCCGAAGCCGGTGTTCCCCAGCATACCGAACCTGCTCTGGCGAAGATTTTAGCCAAATTGGAACCGGGAACGCCGATTCCGGAAGAAACGTATCAAATAGTCGCCAATATTTTGGCGTTCATCTGGCGTTTGGATCAAAAATATCAACTTAATCAAAGCGAGGTTTAAAAATGGAAAAAGTACGCATCGAAGATTTGAAGGTGGGAATGGTTATCGGAAAAACGATTTATGCTCCCAATGGAACGGTGTTAATCCGTGAAAAAGCCGTTCTTACGGAGACTATTCTCAGTAAACTTAAAGAACTCGGTTTGCCCGCGGCTTATATTCTGCCTTCTCCCGATGCTCAAGCCCCCGAAGATTTGATTTCGGATACGACCAGAATCGACTTGGTACGGAGCTTGTCGAAACTTGATTCTCAGGTCCGGGCCGGGCAAAATTTAAATATCGGTTCCAGCAAACAATCTCTCTATACTTTGATTGATGAAATCGTTTCCAACCCCAAGAGTCTTTTGGGTATGTCCGATATCCGGCTCCACGGCGATTATATCTACGGTCATTCGGTTAATGTTTGCGCCATCGCGGTTAAGATCGGACTATTATTCGGCTATAACCAGTTGAAAATGGCCGAACTGGGAGTGGGAGCCTTGTTCCATGATATCGGGATGACTAAAATTCCGTTACAGATTTTAGAAAAAACCGACGATCTTACCGGCGATGAAGTAAAACAGATTCGAACTCATCCCGAGATCGGATTTAACATGTTAAAAGAAAATCCGGCCATTTCCATGGTTTCAGCCCACGTTGCCTATCAGCATCACGAACGTTATGACGGTTCCGGTTATCCACGCGGGCTCGCCGGCGAAGCCATTCATGAATTCGCGCGGATTACCGCGGTCGCCGATGTCTATGATTCGATGACTACCGAAAGAACTTATCGTCCGGCTAAGTCGGCCACTGAAACCCTGGCGTACATCAAAAGCAGGAGCGGGATCGAATTTGATCCCAACGTGGTCGACGCGCTCAAACAGATCGTATCGTAGCATATTATCTAAAAATGATTTCTCCGTGCCTCCGTGTCTCTGTGGCCAATAATGATTTAGCCACGGAGACCCAGAGACACAGAGTTAAAAACCGTTTTTCATCCTTTAACGCGCCTCGGCGTGCTGAATGGGTGATACTTAGAAAATAGTTTTGATAAATTCGGGCTAAAGAGCCCGATTTTTTTGCAGGAAAATGTTAGAAAAAAGCGAAAATACCAAAACATGACACGTTTTACAAATCGAAAAAAGATCGGCGAATGGGGTGAACGGATCGCCGCCCGTTACCTGGCCGATCATGGATATCAAATCATCGCCTGTAATTATCGGACCGGCTACGGCGAGATCGATCTGATTTGCCTGTCGGGAGATGTCTGGTGTTTCGTTGAAGTGAAGACCAGGCGCAGCCAACGATATGGTTTTGGTTATCAAGGAGTGACTCCCCAAAAACAAAGGCATATGATTTTGGCGGCTCAATCCTATCTGGATCAGTATGGCCTTCAGGAAGCGCCGGTCCGTTTCGATGTGGTGTCGATCGATTGGATCGGCAGTTCGGAATACCGGATTGAACTGATTAAGAATGCCATTGATTTTAAAAGACAACTCTGAAAGACGCAAGACATATGGGATATCGGGCATATGCTTGCAGTCGCTTTAATAGACCGGGAGGGATTTGGTTGCTGGCGAAAGTGGAAACTTTGGCGGTAAACGGGATCGACGGTTTTCTAGTCCAGATCGAGGTTGATTTGGGCGGCGGGATGCCCAGTTTCGATATAGTGGGGTTGCCGGATATGGCGGTCCGGGAGGCGCGGGACCGAGTGCGGGCGGCCATTAAAAATTCGGGATTATATTTTCATTATCACCGGATTACGGTGAATATGGCTCCGGCCAATATTAAAAAGGAGGGGTCCGGGTTTGATCTGCCGATCGCCGTCGGGATTTTAGCCGCCAAGGGGGATGTAAACCCGGAAAAATTGCCGGGGTCCGTTTTTGTGGGGGAGCTTGCCTTGGATGGTTCGGTAAGACCGGTTAACGGAATGCTTTCCATGGTCTTAGCGGCCCGTTCTTCAAATAAAAAGTATGTTATTTTGCCGGTTTCCAACTTGGCGGAGGCTTCGGTAATCCCCGACATTGAACTTATTCCCGTGAAAAACCTGCTTGAGGTTTGCGGCTTTCTGAACGACACCTGGCGTCCGGACCCGGATCTTATCAAAGAGTCGACCGCTGCTCAAACGGCAGCCGCTGCCGAGGTCTACGATTTAGCCGACGTCAAAGGACAGGAGCAAGCAAAACGGGCTTTGGAAATCGCCGCCGCCGGGGGTCATAACTTGCTAATGATTGGCCCGCCGGGTTCCGGCAAAACGATGCTCGCCCGAAGGTTGCCCGGTATTTTGCCGCCGTTGTGCCGGGAAGAATCGATTGAAATCACTAAAATTTACAGTATTTCCGGTTTGATGCCCGAAGGACAATCCCTCATTAGCCGGCGGCCGTTCCGGTCGCCTCATCATACCACCAGCCCGGCGGGATTGATTGGCGGCGGCAAGATACCGCGCCCGGGTGAAGTTAGTCTGGCGCATCACGGCGTATTGTTCTTGGATGAGTTGCCCGAGTTTCCCCGGGAGGTCCTGGAGGTGCTCCGTCAACCGCTGGAAGACGGCAAGGTCACCATCGCCCGGGCGGCGATGTCCCTTTCGTTTCCGGCACGGTTCATGCTTACGGCCGCCATGAATCCTTGTCCTTGCGGATTTTTCGGGGATCCGTTCAAGTCTTGCAGCTGCAGCCCCATCCAAATTCAGCGCTACCAATCGCGAATTTCCGGTCCATTGCTGGA
>JAAYHS010000079.1 GCA_012735315.1 Bacillota bacterium
AACTCTTCCGGTATTCCCAACGCTGATAAAGATAATCAAAGATCGCCATTATCAATAAGAAAAGACAGATCTTAAGCGCCACTTGATAAATGATCCGCCACAAAACCATCGCCACGTCAAAAGGAGTTTGACGCGCCATATCTAAAAATAAAAAGAGATGTTGGCGGATGGTTGAATAAGCGAAATAAACCACAATTAACAACTTGATGATCGATTTGGCCAATTCCAACAAACCATGGGCGCTGAATATCCGTTTCAGGCCACTAACCGGATTTAATTTGCTGAATTTCGGTTTTAGCGGTTCCAAACTAAATATTGCTCCGACTTGGATATAATTAATAACCAGTCCGATAACTAAAGCGCCAAAACCCAGCGGCATAAATATCCTGAAAAAAGCCAGACAATGGCGGAGCATTAAATTCCCTACATTGGCGTCGCTAAGCTCGGTATTGAGCGCATCCGGAGATAAATATCCTTCGATATAAACGATCAGTTCATTATAAAACCACTTGCCGAGAAAATTGAGGATCACAAACAGCGCCAACAGCACTACTACCGAGTTCAATTCGTTGCTGCGGGGAACTTGTCCCTTTTTACGGGCTTCCTGTTTCCGCCGCGGAGTCGCCTCTTCGGTTTTTTCCGGGTCGTCCGCGAAAAACTGAAGCTCAAACCGGAACGGAACGGAGCCTATTTTCTCATCCGGTTCATTAATCATCAACCGCAGCCGATTATTGCCGGCAATGAAGGGGATGCGGATTATATTCATAAAAAGGCGTCGACTGATTTCCGACAATTGATAAATACCCGTCTCCTCCACCTCCCCTAGTGAAGCCGTCTCAGCATTAGACGCATCATTTTAAAAGCATCTCCCGAACTGGAGAAGGTCGCTTCAATTAAAAGAACGAATACCGGGATAAAAAAGATGAGCATGATTAAACCTAAAAGAATCTTGATCGGAAAACCGATAATAAAAACATTCACTTGAGGAATCAATTTGGCGATAATCCCCATGGCCACGTCCGCCAAAAAGATAGTCCCCATAATCGGGATTCCGATTTTAAACCCTAAATAAAACATGTTGGAAAAAGCCATTACGAAAACACCGACGGTTTCCTTTTTCAACAATAACATTCCCGGCTTAACCACGTGATAGCTTTGAATAAAAGAAGTAATAACCGTATGATGGCCGTCAATCGCTAAAAAAATCAAGGAGGCCATTATAAAATTCAACTGTCCCAATAGCGGCATTTGAGCGCCGGTAGTCGGATCTAAGATATTGACAATCCCAAAACCCATCGGCACATCGAAAAAATGACCGGCTATTTGAATCGCATAAAAAGGCAGATATACCATGTAACCCATGATTAACCCGATTAAAACTTCCTGTAACAAAGTAAAAACAACCATTCCAAAGGTAAAATGATGAAAGTCGCCCGCTCCCACAACGAAAGGAGCCACAACCAACGCCAGACCAAATGCCAATACTACTCTGACCTGAGGCGGAACATTGCGGCTCTGAAAGATCGGCGCGGTCATCATTAGTCCCGAAGCTCTAGCAAAACTCAATAAAATTTGTGAATAGGTAACGCCGAATATTTGCTCAAAACTCAAATAAATCCTCCCAAATCAGCGAATAAAAGTGAATTGATCCAAATTCCCCAAAATTTTTTCAAAAAAAGATATCAACGTATGTAGCATCCAAGGTCCGAAAAAAATCATCGACAGCAATACGGCAAGGATTTTAGGAATAAAAGTGAGCGTCTGCTCATGGATTTGAGTCGTGGCCTGAAGCACGCTGATTGTCAGACCTACTATCAAACCGACTCCCAGCATGGGAGCGGCTACTATTAAAACGGTAGTCAGCGCCTCTCTAAATAGGGCGATCACAAAAGTATCGCTCACGAACCCTCACGGCCTTTCTTTCAATTGGTTTCTCTTCCAAATCCTCATTTAAAACTGGCCAACACCGAACGGGTTATCAAATGCCAGCCGTCAACCATCACAAATAAAAGAATCTTAAAGGGCAAGGCCACCATCATCGGCGGCAGCATCATCATGCCCATCGACATTAAAGTGCTGGCCACGATCATATCGATTACCAAAAAAGGCACGTATATTAAAAAACCGATTTGAAACGCGGTCTTCAACTCACTGATGATAAAAGCCGGGATTAAAACCTGAGTCGGTATTTCTTCATAGCTATTCGGCCGGTTCAACCGGGCCGCCTGGATAAAGAGTTTTAAATCCTTGGTCCGGGTTTGTTTGAACATAAATTCCCGAATCGGCGCCATCCCGCGGGTAAAAGCCGCCTCCTGGGTCAATTCGCCGTTCAGAAACGGTTGCAAGGTTTCGGTATTTACTCTGCTCCACGTAGGCAACATAATAAAAACCGTTAAAAACAAAGCCAACCCGATCAACACTTGATTAGGCGGCATCTGATTGGTCCCAATGGCGGACCGGGTAAATGATAAGATAATCACGATTCTAACGAAAGAAGTGGTCATGATTAAAATAGCCGGAGCAAGCGAAATCACGGTCAACAAAATGAGTATCTGCAAGCTCTGCGCTATTTCCGTAGGTGTATCGGCCGGCTCAACCCCCACTTGAATTCGGGGAATGGGAAACGTGGCCGCGTTTTGAACCGCGCCTTGAACCGCTCCTCCGGCAAGGACCACTAATAATATCGCGCTCGTCAAAAATATGTAGCAAAGTTTTCCCAACTTAAACTTTGTCATCGTGGTCATGACCTCGCATTTTCCAAGAACGGATTTTCGCCAACCCTTCCCGTAAACGTTGCCGAGGATTGGATACGCCGTCATCTACCGTTTCCCCGGAGTTCATACTGTTTAACACCGGAATGATCATGCCGGCGAAACGTCCACTCGGCGCATTAAACTCGGTTCCGGCCGATTTTACAAGTTCTTCGTAAAATTGATCGTCGTCAAATTCTTTCAAGATGTTAACGCCCTGTTCGGCGCTGCCCACTAATAATACTTTACCGTTAACCAATAATAGATAAAGATGGCGATTGGGTCCTAAGCTAAGACTCTCTGCCACCTTAATATGTCGCCCCTGGGAAAAGCCGAATCTTCCCGCTAAAAATTTTGTCGCCCAAAAGGCCAATACTACCACGAATATTAATGAAAATAACGACCAAATCCATTGACCGCCGCTAAATTCAGGTCCAAGATCCGCTTCTGTTCCGGCTAAGGTCGCCTCCGGCAGGAGGAAAAAACCGACAATAGACCCCAGCCAGAAGTTGCTCGCCCGGATAAACCGGTGGTATTTACGCCAATTCATGACAGCACTTTTCGAACAGCTTCCAAAACCCGTTCGGGTTGGAACGGTTTAACGACAAAATCCTTGGCCCCTGCTTGAATGGCATCGATCACCATGGCCTGTTGTCCCATTGCGCTGCACATGATGATTTGGGCATTGCTATCCAGTTTGCGGATTTCTTTAACAGCCGTAATCCCATCCATGTCGGGCATGGTAATATCCATAGTCACCAAATCGGGACGGAGTTCCTTATACTTCTCAACCGCTTTGGCACCATCTTCGGCTTCGCCAACAACTTCATAACCGCCTTTACGCAAAATATCCTTAATCATCATGCGCATAAAAGCCGCATCATCGACAACAAGTACTTTGTTACCCACCTGAAATTCCTCCTTTAGGAATTATTGAAGTGTATTTGCTCTTTCGATTGGGCTGATGATATCGGTAATTTTAATCCCAAAATTTTCGTCAATAACCACTACTTCACCTTTGGCGATCATTTTGCCGTTTACGTAAACATCCACCGGATCTCCGGCCAGTTTATCAAGTTCAATTATTGAACCGATGCCGAGATCCAAGATGTCTTTGATTTTCATCTTGGTGCCGCCCAGTTCCACGGTTACCTGTAAAGGAACGTCCAAAATCAACCCGATGTTTCCGGTTTCTTTAACGTTCTTTCCGTTTCCAATAGGACCAAATTGAGCAGGTTGGATCATCACCGGCGTCTTAACCTCCGTTCTATAATTTATCGGAGCCGGCGCGGGAGAAGCAGCCGCCGGCGGCGTATCGTAAATCGGTTCCGCCATCGGTGGACTCGGTTGATTAGGTTGTGAAAGCGGTTGACTCGGTTCCGGGATCGGTTGCTGATCCGCGGCAACCTGATCAATTCTTTCCTCCGCGACCGGTTCAATCGGCGGAGTAAAACTTGCTGCCGCAGCAGCGGTGACTTGCGTCTCCGCAATCAATTTCTCCGCCAATTCGATAGCTAACTGATAAGGAATGACCAACATCAGTTCACTATCAACCAAACCGTCGATTTGTAATTTAAAAGAAACTACCACCACTTCGCTGTCCAAATCAAGATCGCTGATTATCGGTTCTTCGTTGGCCAAATCAACTATCTTAATCCGGGGCGGGTCGACATCGATCCGTTGCCCAAACAAGGTAGACAATGAAGTGGCTGCGTTGCCAACCATTTGATTCATGGATTCCCCGACCGCGCTCAACTCAATCTGTTCCAAGTTTTGTTTCGGGTTGGAACCATCCTTACCCATCATCAGATCGGCGATTATGGCCGCGTCGGCGATTTTCATGATCAGAACGTTGCTTCCCACCAAGCCGGCCTTATAATCCACCTCAACCACCACATAAGGAATCGGGTGTTGTTTCTTAAGTTCTCTTTGAGTAGTCAATACAACAGTGGGAGTATCGATTACCACCCGTTTATTCAACAATTCCGATAAAGCGGTGGAGGCCGTTCCATAACTAATATTGCCGATCTCCCCGAGCGCGTCCTTTTGCATCAGGGATAGCTGCGGAGAATCATCCTCACTCCCTTTGAGTAAAGCATTAATCTCTTCCTGGGTAAGAATCTGTCGCTCCATGATTCCTCTCACCCCTCCCGGACTATCTTTCCAACTTGAACGGCGATCCGATTGCCGGATACCCCCGGAGTGCCTTGAAATTTAACCTGATTGCCGATTCTGATATCCAAAAAACTTTTAACATATTTGTCAAGCTGAATTACGTCGCCCACATTGATACTCAGCAGTTCGCCAACAGTAATTTCCGCTTTCCCCAGCTCCACCGTCACCCGAACTTGCGCTTGGTTCAAGCGATGCTGAATATTGGCGATACTTTGAGCGGTAGAGGGTTTGCTGGCTTTGGCGAACCAAATCTGAGCGTTTAAACGATCCAGGATCGGCTCGATCACCGCAAAAGGAATACAAATGTTCATCAATCCGAAAGCTTCGGCAACCCTCAGCTCCAACGTTATTAAGACCACCATGTCGGTGAGTGGAATAATCTGCGTAAACATTGGATTCAATTCAATCGATTCGAAGACCGGATTCAACTCGGCTACCACTTGCCATACTTCTTTGATGGTCGGAAAAATTCGGGTCATTACCCGTTTGACGACCGTTTGTTCAATATCCGTCAATTCCCTGATTTTTTCCACCGAATAACCGTAACCGCCCAACAACCGGTCAACCATCGCAAAAGCTAAATGCGGCGATATTTCAATGACGGCGCTTCCTTCCAACGGTTTCATCGAAATGATCGTCATCACGGTCGGATTATGTAAGCTTTTAGTAAACTCTTCATAAGTTAATTGATCGATCGACACCACTTGGGCCCTGACCATGCTTCTTAAATAGGTTGACAATGAAGTAGTCAATAATCTGGCGAAGTTTTCGTGCAACATTACCAAGGTTCGCAACTGATCCTTGGAAAGTTTGTTAGGCCGCCGAAAATCATAAGGCTTGACCTTACGCTTCTTTTCTTCGGATATTACTTCGTCGACCTTAATACTCCCGGACGAAAGAGCTTCTAATAGGGCATCGATTTCCGCTTGCGATAAAACCTCGGCCACAGTTGGAAAACCTCCTACTGTATTACAAAGTCTTCAAAAAAGACTCTTCTAACTTTACCCTTTGACAAACTTTGGTTGATATTATTAATAATTTCGCTGCGAACTAAGTCTTTCCCTTCTTTTTCGCTAATTTTCTCTTTGGTTTTCGATGATACGATACTAATTATCAGATCTCTGATCTGAGGAACCCTCTTATTCACCTCGGCTTGGGTTTTTTCCCCATCGGTTTCCAAAGTCACCTTAATCTTTAAATAGTGCTCAAATCCCTCTTCCGATTTAATATTGACGACAATTTCCTCTCCCAAGGTGACTAAGGGACCGATTTCTTCATTACGAACCGTCGGTTCCGGTCTGGGATTATTGGTTTGTCTCAGGGTAACAATGATAAAGGTGCCGAAAAAGATAACCGTAATCATAAATGAAAATAATCCGATTAAAAGGACATTATTATTTGGAATTTTTCCCGTTGGAAGAGTTGGCATGGTTTTATTATCTTCAGGCATTCTCCTACCTCCCGTTTGCTTTCTTACTTAACGCATCCCGATTATTATCAATTATTTATCATTTATTCTTCTAATGACGTTGCTTCTGGTTCTCCCGGTAATAATTACAATATCAACCCGGCGGTTTTTGGCGCGGTTTTCTTCATTAATATTAGGAACTAACGGTTGATACTCCCCGTATCCGGCGATTGAAATCAACTCCGGTCGATAACCCACCTTGTTTATTAAGTGTTTGGAAACCCGCACCGCCCTGATTGCCGACAATTCCCAATTTGATGGGAATTGAACACTGTTGATCGGAAGATCGCACGTATGACCTTCAATCCGTAGCGGATAAGCTCTTTCCTTAAGAACATTGCCGACTTGTTCCAAGATCGGGAATGCTTCCGGCAAAATATCCGCCGACCCGATCTTGAAAAACAGTTTTTCTTTGAAACTGATGGTGATGCCGCGCTCGGTGATGGTAATTTCCGCCTTGCCCCTTAGTTCTTCATTATCGATAATCCGCCTTAATTCTTGATACATCTGGTTGAACATCTGGTTATATCTATTAAAATTCGTATCCGATGTCGATACTTGTCCTCTAAACACGCCTTCTCCGCCGCTGAGCGCCCCCCGTAAGGATTGGGCGATTTGCACATATTTTTGTTTGTCAATTGTTGAAAAGGCGAATAACGCTACGAAAAAGCAGAGGACCAAAGTAACCATGTCGCCGTAGGTTATCATCCATACCGGCGCCCCGGGCGGCGATTCTTCCGGTTTCTTTTTAAGCAATTGACCTCATCCTTTCATCACGGTCGCTTCTGCTTGCGTTTACCGATGAACGTTGAGTCGGCGAAAGGAATGCCTTTAATTTTTCTTCCACGATTCTTGGGTTTTCACCCGCTTGGATCGAAAGAATTCCCTCGATCATAATTTGTTTCAAAAATAACTCCTCGCCGCTTCGTTTCCCCAGTTTACCGGCTGCCGGGATACAAAAGAGATTGGCGAATAACGCCCCGTAGAAAGTAGTGATCAAGGCGACGCCCATTTTCGGTCCAATGGTTGCCACATCCTGAAGATTAGCCAGCATTTGAATCAATCCGATTACGGTACCAATCATCCCAAATGAGGGGGCCAATGCTCCCCATGATTCAAAGAACGACTTGGTATTTCTATGCCGTTCCTCCATAAACGACAGTTCAATCTCTAAAATATTCCTGACCAAATCCGGATCGGTGCCGTCGACAATCAGCTGGATGCCCTTTTTCAAAAATTGATCGTTGGAGTATTGGATCTCATCCTCCAGCGCTAACAGGCCTTCGCGTCTCGCCTTTTTTGCAAACTCCACGATCTCTTCGATGACGGCTTGAGGATCCATCTTTTTCGGAAAGAATAGATGTTTCATCGCTTTCACGGCTGACTTGAATTGGTCAAATTTAAAATTAACCAACATCGCCATGGTTGAACCGCCGATAGTGATAAAAATCGAAGGCAGGTCAACAAATCCCAACAAAGAACCGTTTTGGGCGATACCAAGACAAATAAGGGTAAATCCTCCGATAACACCTATTAAAGTTGAGAATTCCATTTTGATACCACCTTATTTAGGTTGTACCGTCGTGCTCGGTAAACACTTGTAAACCTATTTTTCTACGGTACTGTATTATTTTCTCCACCACCACTTCCACAGGTTCCTTCACGACCAGCCTTTTGCCGGTAGTCAAAGAAATCACCGTATCCGGAGTGGCTTCGATAGTCTCTACTAAATGAGGGTTTATCCATATTTCCTGTTTATTTAATCGGTTCACTGAAATCATAGCCGTTTCTCCACTAAACTCATTCCACGAAACCAAATTTCCATTCATGCATTATTAAGACTTTCCTAAGATTCTCACTATTCCGGTCCCTTTAATCTCTAAAGGTTGCAATTTATATATCGTCTTTTTGCTCGATTTCGTTTAGTCCGGATTGTTATTCAATTAAAATATCATTGATCTTTTGCTGTTTTTACAGTACTATTCCCTTCAAACCGACGTCAAGAGTTTAAGATTCGCTAATTGTTAAATTTATGTAAAATTAATTAAGCCTTATTTAACTAGGGGAAGGTTTTCCTTCCCCTAGTTAGATTACGGTTATCGTTTCAAATTAACCAATTCCTGCAGCATCTCATCGGAGGTGGTAATCACCCGCGAGTTCGATTGGAAGCCACGCTCGGTCATGATCATGTCCGTAAACTCTTGCGAGAGATCAACGTTGGACATTTCAATCGTTCCCGGAGTGATCTGCCCGCGGCTGCCCTGTCCCGCTTGTCCGATCTGAGGTTGACCCGAGTTGCTGGACTCCTCGAACATCGTATCGCCGACCCTGGTCAAACCAGCCGGGTTGGTAAAACTGGCCACCGCTATCTGCGCCAAGTTCTGGTTCATTCCGTTGGAGAAAACTCCGACGATCCTTCCTGACTTGTCAATGTTGAAACCTTGCAACATCCCCATCGGATAACCGTCCTGGAATGGGGAGTTAAAGTCGGAGATGGCCATCTCGTCATTGTCCACGGCGCCGGCATACTGACTAAGGTTGCTAAAATCGGGATTAATAATGACCGGTAAAGCTCCCGGCGGAGTAAAGGTAATCGGCCCGCCGGTATAAGATATCAACTCTCCCTCGTTGCTGAATAAGATTCGCCCGCCGCCGAGCGGAGTGTCATACTCGTCAACGGTTGACCAGATCCAAGTATTATCATCCACTTTAGTCGCGGTAGTCATTAATATATGATCATTACCAAGCGAATCATAAACTCGAGTCATTGTCATTGCCGGTTCGGGAACTCTTATTTGAACCTGAGAACTTTGTCCGCCAACCATCCGGCCTGCGCCAAAAGTTGGAGGGTCGGAGCCGGGATTCATTGGTCCAAAAGTTATTAAGACTCCGTTATCTAAACGAATAGTAGTATCAGTATCATCGGGATCTGCAGTAGAAGTCGTAATATTGAAAGTGCCGCTGCCTCCACTTTGTACGGAGCCGTTTTTCGTCCTCAAAGTCCAGCTATAATTGTCGGGTGATGTTTCGGTTACAATAAATTCAAGCACAGTCAGCAACTCATTAGCGGCATTTCTTAACTCATAGGTATATGTTCCCTCGCCGCCAAAAGCTGAGCCATCAGATATTTCAATGGTATCTGCAGGAATATCTTCCGGAGCGCGCTCAACCACTGTAAATGTGGGTGGACCGGTCATCGCCGAAGGAGGGTTAATCGTGATATCCGGTGCTCCGGCAACCGTGGATCTAACTATGGTCGTAACATTACTGACATTGTAAACTCCCCGGGAGGAGTCCCAATCAAAAGTGCCCATACCACCATCAATGATGTCGGTGGTGCCTGCGTGATTGGGATCTTCAACGATCCGCCATTGAAAACGATTGGGAATGGAGGTGGCGGTTATTTCATACCGTAGATAAACCGTATTTCCATCCATACCTATTAAAGTCCTATCAAAAGTACCGGGCACACCGGTAAACCCAGTTAACACGTTACTCTGTTGAACTCCGGTATAGTGCGCTTCAAAGGCGCCTCCCAAAAGTTGACCGACCTGAGGACCCATAATCCAGACCGGGGTTCCATCTGTCGGGGTAACCTGAAAAGCGCCGCCAGGCGAGTTGCTGATCACCACTCCGTTTTCATTCAAGCGAATAATTCCTTTGTAACCATAACCATCCGTAATACTCCCGTTTTGGACTTCAGCTTCATACTCATATTCATTGTACCCGATTTTTTTCAACGAATAGGTGATGGTGGCGCTGTGATCACCGCTGGCGTCCGTTACCGATTGAGTCATATACCGTAAAAATACATTCGTGTTGGCAGCCAAATTTCCGCTAAACTCAATCCGGGTGGTAGCAATCGGAGCAATGGTCTGCCCAAGCGGAATCCGGATACCGGTAACGGGCATATTGGTATTGACCACGCCGTTAATATCCGCCATCCAACCCATGACGATCAATCCGTTGGACGGGTTGACCAGCCGTCCGTCGCGCTCCATGCTAAAATTTCCCGCCCGGGTAAAATACTGTTTAACGCCGTCACTAAGGATGAAAAACCCGTCTCCCTGGATGGAACAATCAGTGATTTTACCGGTATTCTGCAAGTTGCCCTGGGTATGCAACACATCAATACTGGCTAAATTCATACCCAACCCGATCTGTAAAGGGTTAATACCGCCCCGGTTGATAGTGGGCGCCGAAGCCCCGCGCAGGGTCTGGTTTAAAGTATCTTGAAAACTGACCCGGCTGGCTTTATAGCCGACCGTATTAACGTTGGCGATATTGTTGCCGATGGCGTCCATCCGGATTTGGTGGTTCCGGAGACCGGTGACGCCGGCAAACATTGACCGCATCATGATAAAATAACCTCCTTTTTATATGGGTATGAGGCGCATTCTCGTGGTTCGTCGCCGGTCGCGCGTGTCAATTGGATTGATAATTGATCACTGAGCACCTTTCATTGATTTACCTCATCCCTGTTTTCTTCCGCCTCAATCGTTCAGCGGATTCGGAGGCTCCCTCGTTTAAGAGGTCCAGCCTCACTGCTTGACAATCACCGCGCTGTCGATGTTGGTAAAAACATTATCCTTCAAACTGCTTTCATCAACCGCGGTTATTACGGTGCGATTCTTGATGCTGACCACTAAAGCCATCTGATCCATTAAAATTAATGATTCTTTAGCCCCTTTAGCCTCGGCTTTGTTGACGGCGTCTTTCAGCAGGGCCATTTCTTGGCTGCCCAGCGCTATCTGTCTGGTTTCCAAACGTTTCATGGCATGGGCTGAAAACTTAATTCCCGACTGTTCCGCCAGTTGTTGCTGGAAGATGGTTTCAAACCGGGTTCCGTTTTCGGTTTCGGTTTTGACAACCGGTTTACCCGGAGACGGCGCCACCGGACCAATCTGGGGCGGCCTGATTACCAACTTTTCATTCATTTTTCAACTCTCCTCATTTCAGATATCCTCATCGTCAGGCGCGATATTCCAGATATCCTTCAATTCGATAGCGGTTTTTAAATCGCATACATCCCGGTATTCGACTTCGATGTCGTTGCCTTCATCATCGGCCCCGATCACCAGTTTGACGGTGGGGATTCCGTTCCGGCCTTCGCCAATCTTGGCTCCGGTAACTTTAACCTCATACAAGACATCGGTTTCAACGCCGTCATCGGTATAGTCGCGAACAAATACTTTCTTGCCGACCAGAGCCTCGGCCTGGGTAAGGGTTCCGGATTTCGCAACCAGGCATTCGGGGGTCAAAAGTTTCATGGTGGTCGTGCCGTTCAATCCGACTACCATTCTTACATCGGCGACATAGGCCTGCTTCAACCCCTCGAGATTACCCTCGGAATCCGTTTCCCGGACATAAACCGTTCGCCCGATTAAAGACTTGGCTTCCTCCCAAAGCCCTTCACTATTTAAAGTTGTTTTGGCGTCTTTGAGCTTCACCTCGCGACCGTTATCAAGTCGTAGATACATCTCGCCGCTGATTTCCCGGGTGGAAATCACCTTGCCGTAAACCAATTCCAGTCCATTTTCCCCGGTTACTTCGGCTTTGACATGATTCCCAATCATTAAGGTCGCCTGCTGCATTAGAGAAGCTTTCGCCACGTTTTGCATCTGTTCCAAAGCGGTGAACTGGGCCATTTGGGCGATGAATTGCTTGTCATCCATCGGATTTAACGGATCTTGGTTTTGCAATTGGACGATTAGTATTTTTAAAAACTCGTTTTTCCCAAGCTCATCTCCGGTGTTGCGGGGAGCGTCCGGGGTCACGGCCGTAGTCATGTTATAAACCGAGTTTACAGTGGTCATCTTTCTCACCTCCTTTATTTAATAATCGTTAAGCGATCAAATCAATCACCGTATCCCGCCGAGCCATCGGCGCCTGGGATTCGGTTTCCGGAGCAGGTTTAGCGGCGACTTCATTCACCGCCTCTCTCCCGTAACCGGTTCTTCCCCCGTTAGCGGCGGCTTGTTGATAACCTGTTTCGCCGTGGTGATTTCCTACCGACACCATAATCGTGTCGACCCGCATCCCGTTTTCCTCCAGATTCTGCTTGAGTTGCGCCAGGTTGCTTTCGATAATCTCTTTCACCTGTTGCGACTCGGCAACGAACTTGGCTGTCACCACCTCGTTCTCAATGCTGACTTTTAATTGAAGCTTACCGAGATGTTCCGGCTTTAAATTAACCTCCATCTCGCCGCCGCCGTTATTAACCACTACCTTGGCATGTTCGACGAGTTGCGCGAAGAGTTCCTCCCGGTTCACCGGGTTCGCCGATTCGGCTCCGGTGGAAGCCGAGGTTGATAGCTGGGAAATATTGCCAAAAGACGATTGCGAAATAAGATTCACCATAGGCGTGTCGGTTTTCGTCTCGGAAGCGTCATCCACCGCTAGCTGGGTCTGGATCACGGCCAGGTTAACCTTGCCGTTTTCCGGCAAAGACTGATCCGGTCGCGCCAAAACCCCACCGCCAACTTGTTGAGTGTCGGGTTCTGCCTTTAAGAAATTTTCCATAGCTACGTCAAAGACTTGGCTCACCTCTTCGCCCGGCGCGACATTATGAGCAAACTTGCCCGGTTCGGAAACTTGGCCTTTACCGTCGGGATTTCCATGATTGAAAAGGGATTCCCCTTCGGCTTGGGCCGTATCTCCCGAATTTTGCGGCCAAACTCGGTTCATCAGACTTAAGTCGATGGTTTCAGCTTCGGAGGAAACTTCCGAGTTTAATTTGAGCTCATCACCGGCAACAGCGGCGGTTGTCGCCTCCGCCACCTTCACGGACGGGAGTTCCGAACCGATCTCAAGCGGCTCGGCTGCTTGGAACTGAGTTGCGATCGGAACGGCCTGGATGTTTTCCACCGGCTCGGTTCCAACGAAAACCTCGCTTATTTCAACCATTTGCACGGTTTCCGGTTGAGTTTCGCCGCGAATCACCGCTTCAACTTCCGCCAAATGCGCCAACAGATCCGACAATTTCATTTGTTCGGTATTAACCGCGGTTTCATCCGTTTGGTCTTTTTCAGCCGCGGCATCGACAGCCGGGGTTTCCCGTTCTTGAGCGGGGGATGTTTCTTTTGCTTTACCGTCGGCGACCGCTTTGGCTTTGGATGTTGGTCCGGTCTCCTCTATCGTAGCGGGAGACTGATTAGCCGAATCAACCTCTTTAGCTTCGATCTTAGGTTGGGATCGTTTCGCAACCGGCCGGGGCTGTCCCGGTTTTTCCCGAAACCGCTCGACTTTAAACTGTTTTTTTGTCGCATTCTCCAGAAACCGTTCAAAACCGTCGGCGCCAAAATCGAAATTATTGTCGGCTAATGAAGGGTGGGAAAATTTCTGGACCGGTTTAGAAGCGGCCGGGGGAATAAATGACAGTATGGACATGGATTCACCTCCTTTCCCATAATTAAACGCATTTATCCGAAAGGAATCAACACGTTTAATATAGTTATCGGAAGGTTTCCTCAAATCAATTAGCGGCAATTAATAGGTTTATTATTTTCAGCGGCCTTTTACGAAGCTTGTCGAAGGAATCGTTTTCGGCATCCGTATTCGAACCCAAATATCAATCTGCATCCGACCGCAACGATTCGGCCGAAGATGCCGTTATTAATTTCGATAGTATTTATTCAACCGGTCCTGGGTCAGCTTGGCCAAGTATTCGGCGGGCATATTCTCTAAAATTTTCCGGACTTGACTTTGTTGCAGCTGATCAAAGATCAGATAAGCCGTTTCTGCGGGCAATTTTTGAATGACCATCGCCGCATTTTTCGGCTTCATGCTTCCGAGGGTCGCTAAATAATATTTGAGTTTGGCCTCTTCCTTGGCGCGGGCTTCCATTTGAGCCGCGGTAAGCTTCGCTTGTCCGACTGTTCCGTCACCGCTAGGATGTTCCCGCTCCCAGGCTAATCTTTCAGCTAAAAAGAGATCCCTTTCTTCTTCCAATTTGGCCAATTCTTCTTGAAGTTTGGCTTCGCGGGCGTTCAATTCGCGTTCCCTCTCGCTCAGGAGTTTGCTTCTTTTTTTGCCCAATTCATAGTTTTCGGCCAAATCGTTAAGGCCGGGAATAAAACTGAGACCTTGAATAAACAGTTCTTTCACGTTAATTACGCCCATGAAATTTAAAATGCCCAATATTAAGCCAATCCCGGCCAAGATGATTAGTATTCTGCCGATATTAAAAAAAATCCGGCTCATCTCCCATGGACCTCCTGATTCGCTACTTGGTCCCGTATATAACGGCCTGTTCCCAACTCATCCAGAAACTTAATTTCCTGGTTTAATTGCTCGGCTTGATAAGCTTGATAAGCCTTTTCCTTCAGTTTTTCCAAAATCTTTTTCTCTTTCGAGGCTTCGATCAATCTTTGGCGGCGCTCGGCGACTTCCCGTTCGCATTGATCCAGAGCGAGCAGCGCCAAATCCACCTGACGATTAAGCCAGAGTAAATATAAGTGATAATTATTGGCTTCCGCGGGCTGAATTCGTTTTTGGAATTTTTCCCGATAAAGCCGGAGGTGGTCCTCAACTTCATCTTGCCACCGGCACAACTCCAACCGCGCTTTTTCGCGGCGAAGTTCAGCCTCGCGCAACTCTATTTTCCGCAATTCCTCGACCCGGGTTTTTACTTTTAGAACCGTCTCCAGTTTGAACTTGAATTTAGTCATGAGCCACTGAATCTCCGATCATTTCGATTAAACGGGAGGTGGTTTCGGCATAAGAAACTTTTTCGTCAATCCGTTGCTTTAAAAAATCATTGATGGTTTGAATCATGGCAATCGCCTTATCAATCCGGGGGTTGCTTCCCGGAGCGTAGGCGCCGATATTGATTAAATCCTGATTATCCCGGTAAGTCGCCAAGAGATTTCTTATTTCTCCGGCAGCCCGGTTATGCCCCTCCTTGACCAATTCAATCATCAAACGGCTGACGCTGGCCAAAATATCGATGGCCGGATAATGGTTTTGATGCGCCAGCTCCCGCGAGAGAACGATATGCCCGTCTAAAATACTACGGACCGCGTCGGCGATCGGCTCGTTCATATCGTCTCCTTCAACCAACACCGTATATAATCCGGTGATACTTCCCTGGTCGGAGGTGCCCGATCTTTCCAATAAACGGGGTAATAACGCGAAAACCGACGGAGTATAACCCCTGGTCGTCGGCGGTTCCCCCACGGCCAATCCTACTTCGCGTTGGGCAATGGCAAACCGGGTTACCGAATCCATCATCAAAATGACATCTTTTCCTTGATCCCGAAAATACTCGGCAACAGCGGTAGCCACCATTGCGCCCTTAATCCGGACCAGCGCCGGCTGGTCGGAAGTAGCGACCACCACCACCGAACGGGCGATGCCCTCCGGACCCAGATCCCGCTCTAAAAAATCCCGAACTTCCCGGCCCCGTTCCCCGATTAAACCGATTACATTGACGTCGGCATCGGTGTTCCGGGCGATCATCCCCAGTAGCGTGCTTTTGCCGACGCCGCTCCCGGCGAAGATGCCCACCCTCTGCCCCCGCCCACAGGTTATCAAGGCGTCAATCGCCCTGATTCCCATGGCTAAAGGAGTATTAATCCGCCTGCGGGCGAGAGGATTCGGAGGGGAAGCCTGCAATGGATAATATTGACCGCTTAAGATCGGACCTTTGCCGTCGATGGGCCGCCCCAGACCGTCTAAAACCCGGCCCAACAACCCCGGGCCCACTTCTACCCTCAGTTTTTGGCCGGTGGCGATAATTTCACAACCAGGGCTGATCCCGGTGATCTCTCCGAGGGGCATTAGTAAAACGCGGCCCGCTTTAAAACCGACCACCTCGGCTGAAAGCGGCTCGGAACCATCAGTTACATTGATTAAACAATGCTCGCCCAGATTAACCGCGGGTCCGTCCGCTTCGATAGTCAACCCGACAATCTGACTGACCTTGCCGGTCCGTCTGATCGGATCCAATGATTTAATAGCCGCTAAATATTTCGCGGCGCTAAACGGCTGAATTTCAACCTGGTTCATCAACTTGCCCTACCTTTAGGATCTCTTTCATGATTCCTTCCAGTTGCGATTTGATCCTGGCGTCTACTTTTCCGTGTTCGGTTTCAACAAAACAATTCCCCGGAGGAACCGTTTGATCCGATTTGATTCCGATCGTTTTCGGTTCACTGAAAACCTCTTGTAAAACCGGAAAATTTTCCTGAATCAACCGTTCATCCTCGGGATTTATCTTGACGGTAATCGAATTAGCCGTAGCAACTTTGCCGAGAGCTTCTTTAACCAAAGACAAGTATTGTTCGGGATGGCTTTGCAACTCGGAACCGATAATTTTTTCGGCTATTCCGGATGCCAATTTTAATAGTTCCGCTTCCGAAGAAGTGATGCGCCGGATCCGCTCCGTTTCGGCTTGATTGAGTAGTTTTAGAGAATCGGCCAGATTGGCCTCCATTTCTTGCATTGCTTTTGTCAAACCTTCTTGATACCCCGCCTCCGAGCCTTGCCGGCGGGCTTCTCCTTTAAGCTCTTCAGCTTCTTGTTTAGCCTGATTGATAATGTTTTCCACTTCCAGTTCGGCTTGATTGAGGATTTCAGCCGCTTGCCGTTGGGCTTTCTCGAGGATGTCGGCCGCCTGCGACCCGGCTTCTTCTCTGATCCGTTCCGCTTCGCTCTTTGCTTGTTCCAAGATACCGGCGGCTGTTTCAGCAGCCGAACCGGTGATACTCTCGGCTTTTTCTTGCGCTAAACGCGCCATGGTCTCGGCTTCCCGCTTACTTTGATCGATCAACCGTTCGGCTTCAAGATTGATTTGAAAAAGATCAACTTCCTGCTCTTCGGCTGCCGGTTCCTTCGGCTCAACTTCATTTTCAATCTCAGCGGGAGACTCCGCGACGGTGTCCTCGATTTCGGCTTCGTTTTCCTCAGCTTCGTCGCTTGGCAACAGAGCCTCCAATATTTCTTCCAAAGCGGCCGCCGTCTCGGAATCGGGTTCGGTTGCAAGATTCCGTTCCTCATTTTCTTCCCGGTTATTAACAAAAAAGGCATCCACATCGACCGGATCCAGCCGACACGGATGAGCCTCGACGCAATGCTGGGACTTAATGATTTTAGACAATCAACTCATCCTCCTTGCCTCTGGAAATGATGATCTCTCCGGAGTCTTCGAGTTGCCGTATGACATTAACGATCTTCTGCTGGGCTTCCTCAACGTCGCGCAAGCGCACCGGTCCCATGTAGCTCATGTCTTCCTTAAGCAATTCCACTGCGCGTTTGGACATATTGCGGAAAATGAGATTTTTCACGTCCTCGCTGGCGGTCTTCATCGCCATGGCCAAATCTTTAGCGTCGACTTCACGCAAGAACCGTTGGACGGAACGATTGTCAAGCAGCACAATATCTTCGAAGACGAACATCCGCCGTTTAATCTCATCGGCAAGTTCCGGATTTTCCTCAGCCAAGGCTTCCAAGATTGTCTTTTCGGTACCGCGATCAACCCGGTTTAAAATAGCGACTATCGACTCAACACCCCCGGCAATTGTGAAATCTTGCATCACAAACGAAGAAAGCTTCTTTTCCAGAATCAATTCCACCTCGCGGAGCACATCCGGAGAGGTCCGATCCATTGTCGCCACCCGTTTGGCCACCTCTACTTGTTGCAGCGGCGGCAAAGCCGATAAGATTATTCCGGCTTGCTCCGGTGAAAGATAAGCCATCACCAAGGCGATGGTTTGAGGGTGTTCATTTTGGATAAAATTAAGCAACTGACTTGGTTCGGTTTTCCGAGCGAAATCAAACGGTCTAACCTGAAGCGAAGCGGTCAATTTGCCGATGATGTCATGGGCTTTATGTGAACCGAGCGCCTTCTCCAAAATCTCGCGGGCGGAATCGATTCCTCCCGACAAAATATATTCTTGAGCCAAGCAAATTTGATAAAACTCCTCTAAAACCTGGTCTTTAATTTCCGCGGGCACCCGGCGGATATTGGCAATCTCCAGACTTAGTTCTTCGATCTCGTCTTCGCGTAAATTTTTCATAATCGCGGCCGATATTTCGGAACCGAGCGATAATAACAGGATCGCCGCTTTTTGTTTTCCGGTAAGTTCATGTGGTCTTGGCACAAGAGTTCACTCCAGTTTTTAAGTTTCCTCGGAGAGCCACGCTTTCAATAGAACAGCGACTTCCTTCGGTTTTTCACGGGCATATTTTTCAATCGCCTGTTGACGCTCATTTCTAGCTCTTTCTTCCGGAGTAAGTTCAATAGCGGCCGCTTCTTCGGCAGGCAATTTATCTTCCACCAAAGTATCGATCTTCGAACCCACGATTACACCTTCAGCGGGAAGCTCTTCTCCAAGAAGTTCTTCCGCTCTTCTGGCTTTCGCCGCCGGTGAACTGCGGCGCGCGATAATGGCAATGGTCAGTAATAAAACCGTGCCTACAAAAGCGGCGATAATCGCATTCCAAGGTATTTCCAGCGGTTCCGGTTCGGGAGGTTTGGAGAATTCGATCGTTTCCACGGTCAGTTGATCGCCGCGTTCCTGCATTATCCCTACCGCGGCGGCGACCGTATTATATACTTTTTCTCTGGTTGCCGCCGGCAAGTTGCCGTCGATCCAGACGCCAACCGTCAACCTTTTAACCTTTCCGGGAGCGGCAACCCGGAACTCTTCCACTTTACTAATCTCATAGTTGGTGGTGCGTTCCGATTTTTCCGCCTTATACTGAGTTACTCCCGAATCGGTCGCTTTATATTGAGTGATATTGGTATCGGTTCCGGGAACTCCCACACTTGAGCTTCCCGTTCCCTCGTATGTTTCATATTTTTCCTGTTCGCTCCGGGGGACTCCTTTGTCCGCAAAAGTCTCACTTTTTTGTTCCTGATAATCCAAATCCAAGTCGGCATTAACCCTTACTACCGCTCTGTTGAACCCGAAGACCTTGGAAAGCATGCTCTCGACCCGCCGTTGCACCTGATTCTCATATTCATATTTGGCGCTAAAGACATCGGCGATCGAATCCGGACCGGGTAATTTTCTTCCATCTCTCCCCGGACGAAGCATCGCGGTCAGATCATTGGCATAATTATCAATGATGGTAACGTTTTCCTTCTTAACCCCGGTACTGGCCGCGACCAGATTGGCGATGGCATCTACCTGGGTATAAGTAAGCGCGCCCGGGTTTCGTAATTGCAATTGGACCGAGACGGTTCCTTCCGGTTTATCGTCGGCAAATATGTATTCGGTCGAATCGGGCAGATTTAATAAAATTTTAGCATCGAAGATCCCGTCCAACCGCTGCAAGGTCCGGGTTAATTCACCCGCAATCGCCCGTTGCCGGTTGATTTGATTGGTAAAATCGGTGGCGCTGAAAGAGCCGCGGTCGAAGATCTCCCACCCGACCACACCCCCGCGGGGTATTCCTTGCTGCAGCAAGTTGGCCCGCACCGAAACCGCGTTCGGAACCTCGATTCCCCCTCCGGCCGAAGTGCGGTAGGGAATCCGCATTTCTTCAAGTTTAGTGATGATTTCGCTCCGATCCTGCTCGGTAAGGCGGGAATACAACAGTTCGTAACGGGGGGTTCGGGCCCACCGGACCACGAAAAATATCGCTCCCAATACCAACAGCAGAACCACCACAACGATCCTTCGCCGGGTGGTATCCATCTTGTTCCAAAGATTTTTGATTTGATTTAAAAACTCGTTCACATTGACCTCCCAGAGTTCCCGACTAACGTACCTCGGCCGCTCATCGCTCGTTTATAAGCTTCTCGAGCTTTACGGTCGCGAGAATTGTTTAAGATAATTCTTAACCATTAGCGGCAAGCTGAGAAGATGAGTGGCAAAGCGACGCTCAACTCACGCCTTAAACCTAAATCTGAGTCCGCATAATCTCCTGATAGGCTTCGAGCGCCTTATTTCGGAGTTGCATGGTAAACTCAAAAGCCAGTCCGGCCTTTTCCGCCATTACCATGGCCTGATGAAGATATTCCAAATTACCGGTGGCCAGTTGAGTGTTGAGATCCGACGCTTGGATTTGCAGTTTGTTGACTTTATCCAGAGCCTGCCCCAATATTTGTTCGAAGGAAGCGGAGGTTGCCGGATTCTCTCCGAAAGGTTTGGATTCTTTTTCAAGTCTAATAAATGTTACCGGGCCGATTGGAGTCGTATTCACTTTTCAAAGCCTCCCTTTCTATGCCCTGCCGATATCTAAGGCGGCGCGATACATGTCCTTGGCTGAATTAAAGGCGGTAACATTCGCCTCATAAGACCGGCTCGCCGAAATTAGATTGACCATCTCCACCACCGGGTTAATGTCCGGATAAAGCACATATCCGTCCTCGTTGGCGTCGGGATGGGTCGGGTCATAAACCAAACGCGGCGGTTTTTCATCCGTTTTAATCCGGATCACTTTAACTCCGGCCGGGCGCGTCACCATTCGACCCTCGGCGTTTAGATATTCATCGATCACTTCCATAAACACCGGCACTTTCCGGGTATACGGCCCGCCCTCTTTAGTTCTGGTGGTGTTGGCGTTGGCGATATTGTTGGAGATCAAGTCCATTCTTAACCGCTCCGCCGTTAAGGCGCTGGCGCTAATATCAAAATTGCGAAATAGTTCCATTTAGGTCATCTCCCTTGAACTGCCGATTTTAGTGTGTCCATTCGCTTTTTCCAGGTTTGTGCGACCGCTTGAAAAAAGAGGGTGTTCTGGGCGTCTTGGGCCATTTCGAACTCAACGTCGATGTTGTTGGTGTCGTAACGGCTCAAGGTTTTGGTCTCCCTCGTAATCTTAATCGGTCGCAAACCCGGCGGAGGATTGGGGATATGCATCGGATGGGTTCTGACCATTTCCAATTCATCTTTGTTGAACCGGTCGTTCAAAGCGTCGGCAAAATCAATATCCAGCCTTTTATAAAACGGAGTGTTCACATTGGCGATGTTTTGGTTGATTAGTTGTTTGCGGAGCATCGAAGCGTCCATGGCGCGTTCCAGCAGTTTCGACGTCCGGTTTTCCGTAAGTTTTTGCCACATCGTTCGCACCTCATCCGATCTGTTTTAACGCTTTCAAAAAACCCTATTTCAGTAATCGGATGATGCTTATCTAAAGTTTAGTTTTTTTTGAAACCCCGTAATAAGCTTGTAATAACTAAGATTTACTTCGCTATCGTCCGGGCAAATCCTGCCAGATTGGAATTTTTTTGAGAAATTTATCTAAAAAATTCAGCTGGTTCGTTAGTCCTCAACAACATCGATTTGGGCTTCGCGCGCGTCAACAACGCCTGAAAGACAGTTAAACGGCCTAAGGACCAAAGTATGCTACCGTAACCCATAAGTTTGATTCACATCTTGCACAAAGATGATCCCCTGGCCGGGTTCGTCGATTTTAAGCTCTTCCCTGATGGCGGTGGTAAGCGCCTCGGTCAGCTTATGCTCGGCTAAAATCAAAACCATTTCTTTTTCCGGCTCAATCTCCATCGCAAACAACTTACTGGTCTCATGAATGCCGGAACCCCTGGCGTTGATGACGGTTCCTCCCCTAGCGCCCGCTTTCTTGGCCGCGTCAATTACCAATTCTCCCCTGCCTTTATCGACAATCGTAAAAATTGCGTTGTACATCGTACTTTCCACACCTCTTTTTCCTCGATAATCACCGGCTTTACAACTGCTAACTCCGTAAATGTTCCTTACTGAAAGGCGAAAGGCTATGCCGTGATTCGGCTTATCGAAATTAAACTCCCGGTTAAGGTCCTCAAGGGCTTCCAAGGCGATTTTTTTCTCGGCGAGCATCAGCACGATTTCTTTCCGGACGTCGGATAAAGCCAACATCTCCAAGATTCGGCTGTCGACAGTTCCCTTGCCTAATAAAATCGTGCCGCCGCAAATCCCGCTTCGCTTGGCGATTCTTACTACTTTACTTCCCAAACCGAAATTAACGATTACATATATTAATTCAAGTTCTTTGACTTCAACGCTGCTGTCCATGCTGTTCCAGTCCTCCTTTTTTGGTCTTTGCTTTGAAAACAAGACCCAGTATTTCTAAAGCGATAATCGGGGTCATGGCCACCATGGCAATCATTCCGAATCCATCCGCCAAAACATTGGCCCCTTCAATAGCATCGGCGACGCCGTGAGCAAAAGCCAAGATAAAGGTGGCGGTCATCGGACCGGAAGCGACTCCTCCCGAGTCGAAGGCGATACCCACGAACAGCTTGGGAGCATAATAACTCATAATGATCGAGATTAGGAAGCCAGGTAAAAGATAATGCCATAATTGGATTTCAGAAACAAGTATTCTTAACATGGACAACGCTACGGCAAAACCGACCCCCAACGATAACGCGAGTAATACCAGGCTTCTTTTGACAGAACCGCTGGTTACTTCCTCGATTTGACGCGTTAACACGTAGACCGCCGGTTCGGCTAAAATGGTAACCAAACCTAAAATAAATCCGATAATCAGAACCAAAGAATTATTTCCCAAAGATGCCAGGGTATGCCCGGCAACGCTTCCCACATCCATAAAACCGGCATTCACTCCGGTTAAAAACATAATCAATCCGATCAGGGTGAAACCCAATCCGATGATGACTTTGCGAAAAGCTCTTTTTGACAAATGAAACAATATTTTTTGCGATACCAAGAAAATTAGTATTAACGGAAGCAACGCTAAAATTGCTTCGAATGCCACCTGCGGCGCTTTTTTTATAAAAGGCCCGATAATCGTGGTGGTGTTGATGATATCATATTCAAGGGCGGCGCTGATTTGGTCGCTTGTTGAAAAGATGCTCCTAAGCATCACCGGGATAATCGCGCCGCAGGAAGCGACTCCCACCAGACCGAAACTGTCTTTTTCAGAGGCTTTACTGTCTTTCTTAAGCATGGAAACGCCCAAGGCCAAAGCCAACATGAACGGAACGGTCAAAGCGCCGGTGGTCGCGCCCGAAGCGTCGAAAGCGATCGCTAAAAATTCCGGCGACGTAAACAAACCGAGTATGGAAATTAAGCCGTATAAAATCGACATTACTATGTAAAGCGGAATATTGTAAACTATTCTTACCAAACCGAAGGAAAGCAATGCTCCAATGCCCAGCGACACTATGACAACGATCTCGGCTTTGGAGATCAGACCCGAAGTGACCAGGCCCACTTGCCCGGCTAAGATATGCAAATCAGGCTCGGCGACCGATATAAAAAAGCCGAGGATTAACCCAGCGACGCCAACGATCCAAATTTTATTGGTTTTGGTTAGGGTTTCCCCCATGTAATTACCGATTGAACTAACGCCGATATCCACTCCTAACAAAAAAATGGTCAAACCTAAGATGATTAGCAACGCGCCGATAAGGAACCTGATAATTAGAGGAGTTTCGAAAGGGGTCAAGGTGAAGTTCAAGAATAATACGATAATTGTGATCGGAAGCACCGCATATAGAACCTCTTTAAATTTGGAAATCAAGACATTAAAAAAAACTAGTCGCTCATTGTTCATCTGCTGAATGCCCCATTCCTAACATGGTTTCCCGATGATGTAGACCAAGAATATCGAGCACCGGTATGGTGAAAAGGATACCCGTCCCGGGATCTCTCAGCCTCCCGGCATTTACCAAAGCCTCAATTATCGGATCTTTCTTATCTTCGGGAGTGAGAATAAAGATAATTTCTTTTGAGGATTCAATTTGCAAATTAAAAAACTTTTTAAACTCATTTTCACCGGTTCCACGTCCGTAAAAGATCGTGGTCCCAAGGGCGCCGGCTTTTTTGGCCTCTTCCACGAGCCGGTCGGCTTTTCCTCTCTCCACCACGGCAAAAATGGCAATATTTCGCATCACGAAGCGCTCCTTTCAAATTGTGTAGGCTAGCTGTCTAGATCCTAACTAAGATACCAAAGAGTAAAACCGAAATAACTGTTCCCAACGAGGTTAGACCCACCAAACCAAATCCATTCAATAACGGATCGCTGCTGGCAATGATTTTGGAAAGCCCGATGGCGATCGCCATATTGATCGGAATATTAACCGGCCCCGTGGTCGCGCTGGCTGAGTCGAAAGCGATACCCACGATTCCCTCGGGAGCAAAATGAGTCAAGATAATTACGGCCACCAAAAGAGGAATGACGACTTTGGCCGTAGAAATCTGGAAGAGGATTTTCATGATACCCAACGACATTCCGACGCCGAAACCGATGGCTACTACTTGGATCAGCACATTTCTCGGCAAAGCGCCAATCGTGAGCTCTTCAGCCTCCATAGCCAGGGCTTGGAGCGCCGGTTCGGGGAGAGTAGACAAATACCCTATGAGAAAACCAATTACAATGATTAACAGTTTATTATCCAACACCGTAAGGTTTGAACCTACGGATTCTCCCATAGGGATCAAGCATAAGGAAATCCCTTTCAGGAAGAAGAAAAGGCCGGCCAGACTCAAAAAGTAACCTCCGAAGAATGAATATGGTTTCTGAAGAGGGCTCTTCAAAATTATCAATTGAAATAAAAGCAAACCAAAAATAATGGGACTCAATGACTTAAAAGCGCCGAACAAATCCTTGAACAATATGATGATTCCTCCTTATATCCTTCATACTTTATAAGTTAATTAATTGACACTACTAGCCGGTTAATCGACGCGATCAAGCCTTTTAAAACGTAGTAACCGGTAGATAAAGACGGAATTTTTCGATTCAGATTGTTACCTGTAGATTGGCGGATCCCTGCGGTAGCCGTTATTTAACGAATCATTCGGGTTAAAAGACAAAAACCAAAAACCAAAATGACGCTTAAAGAAAAAGGACGGTCTGACCCTCAGAAAAACTTTTGGTAATAGTCTTGTCATCAAGCCATGATTCAAGGGCAAAATTGTTTATTATATTATAACTAAAAGATTAACTAATTCCAAGACCGCAGAACAGCAAACTTTTATTACCATCTTTACCGGAAACTAATTAACCTCACAGCGCCGTAATCTCCACCACCGCCAACTCCAGTTCCAACCGGGGTTCCCTACGGCCGGTCTTGATCCGGTAATCCGCTTCCAGCAGGCGGCTTAATATCTTTTGCAGTTCGGGCAAGGTGAAAAAACGCGCCTGGTTAAAACTTTTTTCAGCCACGAAAGGTTTGATTCCCAAAAAATCAGCCAGAATCCGGGGAGTCATTCCCCTTTTTTGGGCCTCCAAGGCGGCGGCGATATTCCGGAACTGCCGCGACAGGGTAGCCAGTATTTTCAATTCGTTTTCACCGGAGTTCAGCAGTTCTTCCAAACGCGGCAGTCCCAAACACGGATTTCGGGCGGCCACCGCGTCGATCAATCCGAAGATATCCGGTTCCGGTTCGCCCGGCAGCAGCGCCTCCAAATCCTTATCGGCCAATTTTCGATTATTACCCGCGAAGGTATGCAACTTCTCGAGTTCGGTTTTGATCCGGAGCGAATCATGGTCGGACCTTTCACAAATTAGCCGGGCTTGTTCCGGAGTCAGTTCCAAACCCATTTTCTGCGCCCGTTGTTTGACCCAAACCGGCAGATCGGCTTTGGCCAATTGACTGCAATCAACCGGCGGAAGATGTTTCCGCAGTTCCTGACTGCTCTTTTTCCTGGCGTCAAGCTTCAGGGCGGAGACAAACAAATGGACTCCTTGGGGCAATTGAGCGAATTTTTCCAAGAGAACTGCCTCGATCGCGGCGGAAGCGTTTTCAAATTCGTCAAGCCAAATAAGGCGGGTGTTTCCAAATAACGAACCCGTCTCCAGATGGGCGGTTAATTCCTCCGGCGCGACCGTCCCGGCGTTAATCCGGGTAAAATTAAATTCCCGTTCCGCGGAGGGCAGCATTTTAAGGGCGACGGCCTCCAGCAGTTCTTCATGGAAAAGCCGCTCCTCGCCCAATAATAAATAGGCCGGAAGCAGCCGTCCCTCATTTAATTGTTTTAAAAATTCCGCTCGCGTCATCTTTTACCATCCTTAGTCGTTCTGATCAGGATCCGTTCCCGGTAAACCCGGCAATCAATGTTCCCCCGGTAATCGGTACGGAAAACCTTGGCTCCCAAGGAGCGCAACCGGTTAAGCGTCGCCGCGCCCGGGTGCCCGTACCGGTTGTCCGCGCCGACCGAAATCATGGCCAGTCCCGGTTTAATCTGGGTCAAAAAAGGAACCCCGCCGGCATAATCGCTGCCGTGATGGCCCACTTTCAATAGCGCGGCGCGGAGCCGGTGAGGGGACCCTTTTAAGAGCAATTCTTCGCCTTTAAAGGACAAATCTCCTGTCAACAACAGCCGGATTTTTCCGAAGTTGATCAGCAGCACCACCGAACGATCGTTTTCCGACTCAAGGTCTGGGGCCTCAAGAACTTCCAGAGTGGCGCCCTTCCCCAACTCAAAGCTCATCCCTTTGGCAACGGTTTGCCGTTGACCAAGGGGGTAGTCAAACGCAGCCGCGAACGCCGCGTGGGCCCGATTATTTCCGGGAGGCGGCAAAAAAACGGTATTGGCCGGAACTTCTTTTAGTACTTCGATGATTCCGCCCCAGTGATCCCGGTGGTAATGGGTGAGAAAAACCCGCTCTAAGCGCAGGATTCCGTTTTGGCGCAAATATGGAAGAATCACCCGTCGGCCTCGCCCTACGTCGCCGCCGTCAACCATAGTGTATCGCCCGTTGGGCGCTTTGATTAAGATCGCGTCCCCTTGTCCCACATCCAAAAAGACGATTTGGAGATAATCGCCTTGATAATTAAAATAATTAGTCCATACGAGCAGATTCAAAAAAACCAATACCCCTAGCGCCACCGGCCCTGCTTTAAATTGGCGTTTTCTCCGGTCCAAAAGATTCGGACGCAGCGCGTCGAGGAGAAGCGCCAGACCGAGATAATACCCAATCAACCAAGGCCAGGGCCATGAAGGCGACCAAGAGGCGGCCCAGGGCAATTCCCCGGAATAATTAATAAAACCGCGCATCAGGTTCAAAAGGGAGTCGATGGCGATCAAGACCTGCCGGCCCAACCACGGCCAAATATTCCCCAGCGTCTCTCCGGCCAAACCGCCGATTACCGCGATTTCACCGGGTATGATCAGGATAATATTGGCGAGTGGAGCTATCCAGGAAATCAACTGAAAATAATTGACCAACAACGGCGCGATCATGAGCTGAGCGCTGAGAGAAGCCAACAACGCCTTCCAGATCAGGCCTGAGTACTTGCGCCGCGCCGGGAAGTACTCCTCCAACAGCGGATAAAGGCAACTGACGCCGAAGGTGGCTGCAAAAGTCAATTGGAATGAGAGGTCGAATAGATGGCAAGGATTCATGATTAATAAGGTGAGCGCGGCCAGGCTCAACCGGTTTAGCGGGAGATCGCTGACCCGTAATAAATCGGCGATTTGGACGATCATCAACATGATTCCCGCCCGGAGCGTCGGCGGGTCCATTCCGGTCATCATGATGTAAAACCAAACGCCGCCGCCTAGGAGTATTATTCGCAACCGTTTCGGCGCCCGGCATAAACCGAGCAGCAAGTTGATGGTTAAGGCAATAAAGCCGACATGCATTCCGGAAACGGATAACAGGTGAATCGTGCTGGTGCGCCGCAGATTATTCAAAAAACGGCTATCCTCATCGGCTAGAGGGTCCCCGAATACTATCCCGTGCAATAGTCGGAGATTGACCGGTTCCAAAACGGCGGCCCCGAACCGCGTCAGCTTTTGCCTGACCAGATCGCCCCAGATCAATGGAGCGGGCAGGCCAAAACCCGACTGAAAAACGGGCGTCTCCGCGATCGAAATCAGACCGGTGATCCCGTCGATCTCCGAATAGTCCGGAATCCCCCTCGGTTTGGCAGTGATCGCCTGAAACTTGCCCTCGATTTTTACGCGCCGTCCATACCAATCGTCGGAATGAACCTCTTTAACAAACCCGATCAAACTTCCCCGAGGTTGTTCCTTCCGGACCGAACCGTCATCATCCGGCCGGATCACAAACCAATAACCGGTCCGGCCGGCTCTCGGCCGGGAGACGATCGTCCCGGAAACGGCGATCTTTTTTTGGTGAAAAGATTGGTTATACTCCAGTTGACGGTGATATTCGACGCGGCTCATGCTGAACCAGAAACCGCCCGCGAGAATGCAACAGATTAAAAATAGCCGGTCCCAGGCGCGTCCGTAAAGGCTCAGGATGGCGGCAACAGCGCCCAAAACGATTCCGGCAAACAGCCAAACCAAAGGCAGGCTTAAGGTTAACGCGGCGATAATTATCCCGGCGCAACAGGCGATACAGACATGGACATTATGCGGCGCTTTCATTTAACAAAGAGATACTCCCGGAACTGTTCCAGTTTGACCGCGCCGATGCCGGATACTTTTCCCAACTCCTCATAGCTGCCGAATTTACCGTGTTCGGTCCGGTAGCGAATGATCCGCTCCGCCAGCGCCGGACCAATCCCCGGCACGTTCTCCAATTCCGCGGCTGTAGCCTTGTTTAAATCATAGGGCCCTTGAGCAACTTTCGCCTTGGAAACATTCGAACCGGCAGTGGTCGAAGCGGTCTTGGGGCGAGCGGTTTTTAAGGGCGCCTCTCCTTTGCGGGGCACATAAATCTGTTCCCCGTCCAAAACATACTCCGCCAAGTTCACTTGATTGAGATCCCCTTCCGGGAGCGCTCCCCCCGCCTGCCGCAGCGCGTGGTATTTACGAGTCCCCGGTTTTAATTTGATGACTCCGGGTTCGGCCACTGCCCCGCACACATGGACGTAAATGAATTCCTCTTCGGCGGTGGCCCGATACTCCTCGGCATACCCTTGATTTTCTCGTTTAAAATAGAGCAAAGCGCCGCCAAGCAACAGCGCCACCAAAAGTATCAAGGCGGCGATTCTTTGACGATGAGTAAATTCAAACATGCCCATCACTCCTAAATAACGGTAAAAATGTTATTCGTTACTTTCCGTTTTTTCCCTTCTAATACCCTTAAAAAATGTTATGTTATATTTAAAACGTTTTTTTACAGGTAAATCCCATTACGAAAATGAACCCGGAAACAAAAATTTTTTATTTTAAGGTATAAAACCGGGCTAAATTGTCAATCATATAACTGCTCCTTGGAAAGAGACTAATAGATTCTCTCTTTCACGTCGGAGTGAAGCGAGCCGGAATTTAACAAATTCACCGGCTCGCTTCTTTTTAAATCCAATTTCCGTCGCGGTTACCGCTCAATAACCTGGCAAATTGTTGCTTGTTATCCTCGATTTACAGCTGGTTTCCGCATAACTCCCATGTTATACTTGAAGCGCCGCTCGTCCACCCCGGCCTACAGGGGCACGCGGAAGGATGAAAATCGGTTTTTTACTCTATGTCTCCGCGTCTTCGTGGTTATTGGCCACAGAGACACAGAGGCATGGAGAAATCATTTTTAAAAGGAAAAGGAGTGATAGGAATTGCTTAACGGTATTAGAAACAGTAAACCGGCTAAACTAATTTCCGGCTTAATGCTGGCGAGTATAATCCTATCATTTTACGGCGGTATCTTAAGTTTTTCAGCCTTAAATACAGCTAATAACCGGTCCGGACCAGTAATTAAAACCTCATCTAAAACCTTGACCGGTCAAAAACAAAAAGCATTAACGGTCGCCAATAGGCCAATCCCTAATGAACAAACCGGTTTGGAGCAATCATCTTCATATTCAGTTTCAAACAGAGAATCCCAACCGCCGGTTCAGAAGAATAAAATTGCCTGGAAACCGGTCCCAAATGCTCAACAGTCTAAACAGACCGGATCTCCCAACCCTAAATCCGGTCCTAATGTTGATCTTTATCTTTTGGCAAGGGTAATTTATGCCGAAGCGAGAGGGGAACCATTTCAAGGACAAGTCGCAGTAGGCGCTGTTTTGCTGAATAGACTTAAGGACGCACGTTTTCCGAAAAGTCTGGCTCAGATAATTTTTAAACAGGGCGAATTTTGTACGGTACGTGACGGTCAGATCTGGAAAACTCCCGACCGGCAAGCCTTGCAAGCGGCCCGGTTGGCGGCGGCCGGCTGGGATCCAACCGGCGGCGCTCTCTATTTTTATAACCCGGCTAAAACCACTTCGCGTTGGATCTGGTCACGGCCGATAGTGAATCGGATCGGCAATCATAATTTCGCAATCTAAAAGGGCTGTTGCAAAAAGTTTGCAACAGCCCTTTTATTGACAAGAAATAACCATCCCATTCAAAACCTGAATGATTATTAAATTAAGTTTAAATTTTCTTTTAGCTTAGCTTTAATACATGTTATAATAATACCATAAAAAAAGGTATTAAACCGGTTGGTAAGGGACGGCGTTTCTTCAATATCACATCTATACCACCCATCGTATCAAGGAGGATCAGCCAGCATGAAGAAAACTCCGGCTTCAATTTTAATAATGTTGATGATTCTAATAATCTTAAACGTTGGCGCCGCCGGTTCCGATTCAAAAACAATCAGGCTCCCTGATAATTATAAAGGAACGGCCGGCATCAAGGTTAACGGCGTCTATCATTATTTGAGCAGCGAGTTGGAACCGGAGGCGGCTACTGAATATTCTTATCGGGAAACTTTTGATCAAGAGGCTCAAATCAACGCTCTCCTCGGCAACAATTACTTGGTGTACATACCTTCCATCGAAAAACCCTTGGTTACCGGAACGGTAGAATACAATCATCACACTTATCAAAACGGTCGGAAAATAATTACCAACATCGCCCCGCCTCAGAACATTAACGCTCAAAACTTCCGGGAAGCCGTCGGTCTTTATCTTAATCCGGTGAAAAAAACTTATACCATATCGCTGGTATTAGGTGCCGATGGAGAATCCACCACCTTTGACAAGGCTACCGGAGAGGTAAAAAGCCGGACCAAAAAAAGGTTTGAATTGGAAAAAATCGAGCTCACTCTTCCCCTTCCCCGAGATCTATCCGTTTTAAAAGGGAGAAAATTAATAACCGGCGCGGTAGATACCCCTAATGATTCGCGCCGGGTTTTAAAAAATCAAAAGACGATTGAAGTTACTTGGGAATTTATCGCTTCCGCCGAGTCGGTGGAAATTCCCCCACAAATAATCGAGCAAATTGAACAAGACGCTAAATAGTATAATTAACTAACGGCTTTAAGCCCCCCTCAAAACAGACCTTTGTTTTCTGAAAGTTAAGTATCGTTTTCAATTCTTTCGATTACCCTTTCCCCCAAAGGCCGTACGGTTCGAATTCTCGTTTTACCATTATCGACGATAGTGATAATTGACTTGCCCACTTTTACTCTTAATTTTTCCGGTCTCATTCCCAATCCCCCCCTGTAAATATATAAATAATGGTTCGTTTTTATTTAATATAATTAATAATTAACTATGTTAATAATAACATATTATTATTGTTAGTGCAAGAGTAGGTTAATCAAGTTCGACGGTGAATTTGCGATTGCGGATTCAGTGGTTTTATCAGTCATAATAATCATCCTTTTGCTAGTTTAATGGGTTATTGATGATATATTCACGGATGCGGTTTATTCGAGTTCGTCGCGGATAATATGTTCGTAATAATTGCGTTGCCAAACCGGGACACCGATACAACCCGCCCCATATCGTTCAAGATCATTTCGCCATTACTGATTTCACCAAATAAATGCAACCGGTCCTTGACGCAGATGGTGATGAAATACCACCCAGCCCGGGAATAATCATATCCTTGCAGACGGATGGAACGGCGATGGTGGATGGCGGGGTTGTACCGAGTCATATCCTTCTCCTGTTTGGGGTTTCCATCGGCTTCCTGCAAAAACCTCTAAAAACCAACGCGCAAAGAATTACTCACTGTCACTAATTGTAAGTTCAACAAAACAAAAAACCAGCCTTGAGCTGGTTTAACCTTTTTTATGGTAGTCCCAACGGGAATCGCACCCGTGTCTCCGCCGTGAGAGGGCGGTGTCCTAGGCCTCTAGACGATGGGACCAAATAAAGCGCAAAGGGAAAAGTGAAAAGGGTAAAACTTGTCTGGGTTGAATTTCTGTTTCCTTTTATATCTAGGACAATCGCTTAAAGGTTTAAAGGGTTTAATTTTACACTTTGACCTTTTCCCTTTTAACTTTTCTTTTCTTGGCTGGGGGAGAAGGACTCGAACCCTCGCTGACGGGGCCAGAACCCGTTGTCCTACCACTAGACGATCCCCCAACGCGCATATTATATTATACAGTTCCGCCAAACCCCGCGTCAAGCAAAAAATCTTAGCAAGTTCAGGACTTTTTGCCGTGACCAAGAAATTCCGCAACCTCTTCGTAAAAGTTATTCATAACCGACAACTAGATCATTTATTCATTATTAATCGGCCAAAACCTCGATTGCCGCCTTAAGCCGCTTTATCACCCGTTCTTTACCCAAAGCTTGCAGCATCTCGTACATTCCTGGGGTGGCGGTTTTACCGGAAACAGCGACTCGCAGGGGCATGAAGACATCGCCCATCTTCAGTTCCAACTTTTCAGGCAGCGGGTGTAACGCGGCTTCCAAGTCGCCGGCGGCAAAAGCGTCCGGTACTTTCTCAAGCGTCTCCAACAAAGCCCGTAACACCCGGAGCGTCGTCGGAGCGTCCAATTTCTTGGGGATCAACATTTCCTTAGGCGGAGCCGGTATTTCTTCCCGCAAGAAGAAATCGACCCACCCGGTAATGTCGGTCAACAGCTTCAACCGTTCCTGAACCAACGGCATCAACCGGACCAGATATTCGAATCGTTCCGCCGGGCAAGGTTCGGGCAATAAACCGTCTTTTTGCAAAAATGGCAAACAGCGCTCGGCCAAGTCCCGCGGCTCCAAGCTGCGAATATAAACTCCGTTGTACCAGTTGAGTTTGTCGAGCGCGAAACGGACCGGCGAGGCATTAACCCGATCCAGGCTGAACAATCGGATCGCTTCCGTTTTGGAAATCACCTCTTGGTCATTTCCCGGATTCCATCCTAACAGCAAGAGAAAATTGAACAGGGCTTCCGGCAGGTAGCCCAATTCCCGGTATTCCTTGACGCTGGTCGCGCCGTGCCTTTTACTAAGCTTACCTTTGCCGTCCGGCGATAAAAAGAGCGAGAGATGGACAAATTTAGGTGGCTCCCAACCGAAGGCCTGATATAACAAAACATGAACCGGTGTGCTGGGCAGCCACTCTTCACCCCGTAAGACATGAGTCACTTTCATTAAATGGTCGTCGACCACGTTGGCAAAGTGATAAGTCGGATAACCGTCGGATTTGATTAAGACCAAATCTTCGAGAAGATTGTTTTCGAATTCCAAGTCTCCCCGGAGCAAATCTTTGACAAGAGTCTTTCCGGTAAGAGGAGTTTTGAAGCGAATCACCCGCTTCATTCCTTCCCGCGCTTCCGGTGAACCGTCCCGGCAATGCCGGTCATATCCCACCTGTTCCTTGGCGCCTTCCTGGGCTTGCCGAAGCTGTTGCAATCTTTCCGGAGTACAATAACAATAATAAGCCTTGCCTTCGTCGATTAATTGTTGGGCGAAACGCTGATAGATATCCAAGCGTTCCGACTGAAAGTAAGGCCCGTATGCGCCGCCGACCTCCGGGCCTTCGTCCCATTCCAGCCCTAGCCAGCGGAGGTTTTCCTTGATATCCTCCAACGATCCGGGCACGAACCGTTTCCGATCCGTATCCTCGATCCGCAAAATAAATTTACCGCCGCTTTGTTTCGCCAATAGCCAATCGTAAATCGCGGTCCGGGCGCCTCCGATATGTAAATATCCGGTGGGACTGGGAGCAAATCTTACCCGATACTCATTTTGACTCATTAAATATCCACTCCTGAAAAAAATTCATGTATTATCATATCACACCGGAAAATAATCAACAAGTGACAGCGGACCATGCCGCAAAAGCATCCTCTCTTCATCCTATCTTGCGAATGGTTTTCGGCAAAAAATAAAAAACAACCGGCCGCCAATTTCTTACATTAATACCATCGTTCTTCAACTGGACATTAAACCGGAATCTCTTTATGATTGACTTGAGGTGATGTCGATGCTTTGTCCCCTCTGTAACCGGCATAAATTGCTACGCGCCGATGGAAAATGGTATTGTCCCCGTTGTTTTCATGTTTACCACCGTTTACCCTTGTATCAATAATCAGAAGTCAGGAGACAGGAGACAGGAGATTGTAAGCTAAGCTTCGAGATCTAAATCTTAACACCCTTTCAGGCTAGCTACCGACCTTAAATGTTGACTCCTGATTACTGACTAGACCACTGATCACTGCCTTTTATGCTGACCACCGGCTCACGGCTCCCGACTACTTCTATTTACCCACTCTCTAAAAGTATTCTCCCAATCCCCTTTGGCGATCCCATACTCGGAAATAATCGCCGTCACATATTCGGCAGGAGTCACATCAAAAGCCGGGTTGAAGACTCTCACTCCCGCCGGGGCTATCGTCACTCCGCCTAAAGACGTCACTTCCTCCGGCGCCCGTTCTTCAATCGGAATCTCACTGCCGGTCTTCAAACTCAAATCGATGGTTGAGAGCGGAGCGGCCACATAAAAAGGAATATTATGTTCCTTGGCTAAAATAGCCAGTCCGTAAGTTCCGATTTTATTGGCTACGTCGCCATTGGCGGTAATCCGGTCGGTGCCGACGATCACCGCCTGTACTTTTCCCATTCTCATTACCGCGGCAGCCATATTGTCCGTAATTAGAGTAACCGGAATATTTTCCCGCATCAATTCCCAAACCGTTAACCGGGCTCCTTGAAGCAACGGCCGGGTCTCATCGGCGAAAACGCTGATCCTTTTGCCCTGTTCCACCGCCACCCGGATCACGGCCAGGGCCGTTCCATAAGCCCCGGTAGCCAAGGCTCCCGCATTGCAATGGGTCAAAACGCTCATGCCGTCCTGAAGCAAATCCGCTCCATGTTCGCCGATCTTCCGGTTTATCCGTTCATCGGCGGCGGCAATCGCCAGCGCTTCGGCCTCCAATAGCTCAATCAATTCAACGTTTGATTTGCTTTTCGCCGCTTCCAAAACGGCTCGCTGACGGTTCAAAGCCCAGAATAAATTGACTGCGGTCGGCCGAGTAGCCGCCAGCTCGGCAATGATCGCTTCGATACGGCCCGGTAAATCGGTTGAATTCTTGTATTCCAAAGCTCCCAATACTACGCCGAAAGCGGCGGCGATCCCTATCGCCGGCGCGCCTCTAACCCGTAATTTGCGAATCGCTTCGGCTATGACCCGATAATCGGAAGTGGTCAGGTACTTTACCTCTCCCGGCAATAAAGTCTGATCGATAAAGGCGACTTTCCCGTCTTTATACTCCAGCGTCTTCCAGGACATCAATTTTCACCTTCACTATTCTTGCCACAGTCGCAATTAAAATCACCTTCAAGAACCGTTGTCAAGCATCCCAAGATTAAATCCCTGAGTTTCCGTTGATTATCGCCCATTACCGTTACTACTTCCTGGTGGGTCAATGGATGTTTACTCAATCCCGCCGCCCAATTGGTAACGGTGCTGATTCCGGCATAGCAAATCCCTAATTCCCGGGCTAAAACCACTTCCGGGACTCCGGTCATCCCGACCACATCTCCACCCAGTTTTCGGAACATTCTGATTTCAGCCGCGGTTTCATAACGGGGGCCTTCGGCGCAAACATAGCAGCCTCCCGAGTGAACCGGGATCTTACAAGCCGTGGCCGCCCTTTTGATCCTTTCCCGGAGCTCGGGACAATAGGGTTCCGTCATGTCGACATGAGCCCGGAAGGCGTCTCCCTTTTCGAAAAAGGTGAAAGGCCGCTGTTTGGTAAAGTCCAAAAACTGGTCGATGATCACCATGGACCCGGGCGGATATTTCCGGTTCAAGCTCCCGACAGCGCTGGTGGCGATGATCCGTTTCACTCCGATTTCTTTTAAGGCCCAAATATTGGCCCGATAGTTCAGCTGATGGGGTAAGAGGCTATGCTCCTTGCCGTGTCTCGGAATAAAGGCGACCTCCACTCCGCCCGCCTTCCCGATTAACGGCGTCACCGTTCCATAGGGAGTATCGATTTTAATCTCGCGCGTCTCGTTGAATATTCCCGGTTGGTAAAAACCCGAACCTCCGATAATTGCCAATTCAGCCATGATTTTTCCTCCCGAATTTCGCGATCTTCTCCCGCAGTTGTTGTTCGATTTTTTCCGGCAAGCGCACTAACGGTGGAAAATCAACCTCTTGATTTTCATTTCTATCGTTATTTGATCCATGAGCCAATCCTTTTGGCAAATAAGGCTCCATTTCCAATAAATCGTGCAGCATCACCAAAGCCCCTTCCTTATCGGGAATCCGGCCCTTCGGGGTCGAATCCGGGTCCAATTGCGGATGGGGGGGCAAAGGCGAACCAACGCAAGAAGGGCAACCGCTTTCGCAAGAACAACTGATGATCAGTTCCCGCGCGGCATTGAACAACTCTTCCACCCGTTCATAGGAACGGAGCGCGAAACCCAAGCCGCCCGGATATTTATCATAAACGAACAACGCCGGCGCCCCGAGGTTGGCCAAGTCCACCACCGAGCCGATATCGCTGCCATCGCACATCACCAAAAACGGCAATACTTCCGCCAGGACGTTGGCGATGCCCAACAGGCTCTCCACCGGGTCCCGGCCGAACTCTTTCACCAGATGCAAGGCGGACGGAGGCGGGACTACCCAGAAAGCGTTGGTCTGCATGTTCTGCGGCTCCAGATCGATCTTTCCGAAACCGATACTGTCCCGGGAGCCGAATTTAATCTTCCGGAACAAGTACGGTTTGATCATCACTTCCACGCCGCCGAAGCCGGTCTCCGCTTTGCGCCATTTGGACTCCAACTCCTTATCGGTGGTCCGGATCTGAACTTCGGTCAGCGCTTGGGTGAAGTAGTCCACGTCAAGTTTTTGGACATAGGAAATCCTTTGCGGAACATTCATTTCCTTGACGAAATAGGTTTCACCGTCATGGAGGTAAATGGCTTCGGTAAAAATCTGCTGGTAGGCGCTGGCCTCGTCCATGGTTCCGATTACCTTTCCGGGAGTAGTCGAGGTATCGACGATACTAAAGGTATTATCGGAAATATTTCTCAAGTTCACTTCGGCGGCGGGAAAACCGGCGCTGCGCCAGTAAAACCGTTCGGCGGTTCGTTGCAATTGACCGCCTTCCAGCAATAATTCCAACAACGCCGGAGCGTATTCGCCAAATTGGCGGCAATCCCCAGCCGCTACCGGAGCTTCAAAAGCGGCGCACCGCAGATGTCCCATCAAAATATGGGGGTTATTGGGGTCAATCACCGCCGCTTCCGGGTTCCGGCCGAAGAAATACCCCGGATGTTTTACCAGGTATTGGTCAATGGGATTTTGATGCGGGATATAAATTACCAGTGAATCTTCACGGCCTCTTCCGACCCGGCCCGCCTGTTGCCAAGTGGAGGCGATGGTCCCCGGGTAGCCGACTATCAGGCAAGCCTCCAATTGTCCGATGTCGATCCCCAGTTCCAAAGCGTTGGTGCTGATCACCCCCAGCAGTTCTCCCTCGAACAACTGCCGCTCGATCTCCCGGCGTTCCTCCGGAAGATATCCGCCGCGGTAGGCCCGGATCTTCTTGGCCAGGCCGGGACTGTGCTTTTGGAGCTGATCCTGAACATAACGATACATTAATTCGGTTACCACTCGGGTTTTGGTAAAGGCGATGGTCGGAATCCGGTTCCGGATCAGTTCCGTCATTAAAAAAGCAGCCTCGGAGTTGGCGCTCCTCCGTTCGGTCTTGGTTTGATCCAAATAAGGCGGGTTCCAAAAGACAAAATATTTCTTGCCGCGCGGCGCTCCGTCCTGATCGATTAAACGCATCGGCAGCCCGATCAAGGCCTCGGCATGCTCTTTGGGGTTGTTAATCGTCGCCGAAGTGGCGATGAATACCGGAGAGCCTCCGTAATGGTCGCAAATCCGGCGCAACCGACGGATTACATTGGCGACGTTGGAACCGAAGACTCCGCGATAGGTATGGAGTTCATCGAGGATTACATATTTCAAATTCCCGAAAAACCGGGACCAACCCGGGTGTTTCGGCATAATCCCCTGGTGAAGCATGTCGGGGTTGGTCAAAATCAGATTACCGGAGTCGCGCAATTTTCTACGAAGGTTAACCGGAGTGTCTCCGTCGTAGGTCCCCATCACCGGCGCTTCGCTCTCCCCTTCAAAGAGCCGGAGTAAATTTTTCAATTGGTCCTGGGCCAAGGCTTTGGTAGGGTATAAAAACAGCGCCTTGGAACGCCGATCCTTAAAGAAGCTTTCAATTACCGGCAGATTGTAACAGAGCGACTTGCCGCTGGCGGTCCCGGTGACGATCACCGTGTGCTCCCCGCTGCGGATGGCGTTGATGGCCTCCGCTTGATGGGAGTACAACTTGTGAATGCCTTTCTTCCGAAGCAACCGCTCAACTTCGGGAAGCAATGCCGGAATCGCCTCGCCGAAAACCGGCTCCCGACCGGGAAGCTCTTGGATGTGGACAATTTGATCCTGGTAATATTGGCTGTTTTTAATTTCGTTTAGAAAGCGTTGAACGTCCATAAAAAAATACCTCACTCCACTGGGAAGTGATTCGACAATGGAGCGAGGCTTCCTGCTTTTTGGGGGGGAAAGTGAGATATCCGATTGTCTAACTGTTTATCGGATTTTGGGGGAAAAATAAAGGACCCTCCCGGATAAAGTTTACCTTAAAGATTGTAGCGTTACCGTTATTATGATACAATATATTCCAAAAGTGTTTCGAAGGTGATATTTGATGGATGATAATAAAGTAGCAGTATTACTTGAAGATTTACGGGCGCAATTTCGATTTTTCGGTGAAGGTCTGGATGGCTTGAGAAATGAATTAAAAGAACTTAGAAACGATACTAATCGCAGGTTGGACAATCTTGAGAATAAAGTAACCAATCTTTCCATGGAGTTCAAAACTTTTCAAGTTAACAACAAGCAAGAACATGAACAATTGATCCAAGCAATCAAAGAAACCGATACGGAAGTCCGTGAGTTAAAACGGATCAAATAATACTCCGCCTAAACCCGACTTCGTCCACCATTTCCCCCAACCCACGGCATAAATACCACGGCTGCACACAACCAAGCCCCATGAATGGAGCTAAAATCATTCGGACCCACATCACATCATATTTAGCCGGTTTCAACCGGCTTGGTTTTGACAGCAAAGGGATTTATCCCTTTGATTGGCGATTAATTGACGAAATTTGATTGGCGAATTGATTGGCGATATTCGATTGACGGCATTTGATTGGCGTTGTCACCGGTTGATTTTTTGCTGTAAAGTATCGTATGCCTGTAATAGTTGATTCAGATTTTCAATCCGCTTTTCGGGGGTTGGATGGGTGGAGAATACTTTATCAATGGCCCAAATTTTTCGTTGTCGCATATCGATAAATTTCCCCATCACCATATTAAATGAAAGATAATCCATTCCGGTGCGTTTTAAATGAGACAACGCTACTTCGTCGGCTTCATTTTCTTGTTCACGAGAATACCCCTTCAGTATCATATTGGTCATGACTACGGTTAATAATGCTGTTTCCGGATCTTGGTAATTTTCATTTGAAGCTAAAAACAAAGCACTCAAAAACGTAGCCGCCAATGCCCGGCGATAGTTAATCACTGAGTGCTTTTTCTCAATATGTCCCATTTCATGGGCAATCACAAAGGCCAATTCATCATCCGACTCGACAATATCAAGCAATCCTTTGGTTATGTAGATATAACCGTTAGGAGACGCAAACGCGTTAACTTCGGTTGTATCAAGTATCCGGAATTTATAGTCGACATTTTTACGATAAGTATCCTTTATTAATGGAGCGGCCACCTTTTCGACCCTAGCGATTAATTCCGGATTATTATCAACCCGGTAATAATATTCAATAGAACCGCAACCCTCACTGCCCAACCTTTCTTCCAACGCCCGATCACTATACGAAAAACTCTTGTAAGTGGGAAAACAAATCGGACAGGGACTGTATTGTTGTTCTTCCGCTTCAGTCCGGGAATTAAAATACTCGCAATTGCCTTCGGCGGGAGAATGACTGGTGTTTAAAAGGTGATACATTTTACTCGTTTTATTGCCAATTACTTGAACACTATAAGAGCGAACACTCCCTAAGCTTGGATCTTCTCCCCCCAAGCTAAGATAATTATTGACTAATTGAGACACTGAATTGGCAAATGCCTCTTTCCTTGCGCCGTCACTAAATCCTTCACCGCTGTAATTCATTTCGGTTTGATCGATACAGTTAATTACATATAATCCCAGTAAAAGTTGATAGCTTTTTTTGTTTTTTTCTCTTTTGATTTCACTGTAACCATTAATATCTAAAATCATCAATTGAGTTAATCCTAACTTGGATCCGATTGCGCTTAAGTCTTTCGCGGCGCAAAGATTAGCGGCTTCATAATAACTCTCCAGCTCATTTGCGCTCATTAGCTCCTTGATTTTTTCGTGGTCAATGAATTGAACCGACTCTTGCTTTTGAATATTTTTAATAAATTCATCAAGGACCAAGTTTTCAAGCTTATTACCGGCTACTGTGGCAACACCGCTATAATTATTGACTTTGAGCAGACCAATGGTTTGCTTTTCCATTCCGGCCACGGGTAGGGCTAGGATGGCGGTTATTAAAAAAACTAAGCTAAATGTCGCTATTTGTTTTAAATATTTAATCATCTAAGTTCCTCCTCTTGATTGGCGCGATTTAATTAAAGTACATAACAATTTCTCAAGGGTATTCTTTTCCCATAGGAAATCTCCTTCAAAAATTTCCAAAATATTTAAACTTTCGGTTTATACGGGAATTCTATTATATGAACCACCCAGACCACGTCAAAGGCACGGAGAAAAATTCATCGCTTCTCCGTGCCTTCGTGTCTAACAATTTTAAACTTTCAATATCGCCTTAAAAAGCCGACGACGAGTTGCGGGAACAAACGCGGAACGGCGAGTTTTCCTATTCTTTCAAAAACACCTTTCCCGCGCCGCTTTCATTCCTTACCTCAATATAATTGGCCCCAATCGTGATAATCGTCTCCCCTTCCACCGTCGAGCCGGGTTTTACGATCCAGGTCTCCTCGCTCGGATCGCCTTCCAATCCGACCACGGCCCTGCTCTCGCCGCCCTTCACGATGCCGTAAACCCGCAGCCGCGTGTGAAATATGTTCTCAACGACTTCCTGAACCGCCGTCGGGATTTTTTCAAAGAAAAGACCGCCTTCCAGCAACCCTTGGTACCGGGAGAGTTCCCAATCCTGGGTTTTAATCTCAAAGTCGAACTTATTTAACGGGGCCGGCTTCGGCGTGGTCGGTTGATAATATGAAGCTTCCAATCTGGTGTAAACCGCCCAGCCGAAAACCAAAACCGAGATCGAATAAACAACCAGCCAAATCAATTGCGTTCGCTTCATTGTTCCGCCTTCTTTTCCACCAGCAACAATTGGAGGATTATCTGATACCTGATTTGCTTGGTTTTTTGATTGGTATGAAGTTGAAGCCGTTTCACATTCAACGCGAGCCGACTCGTAGCCGCCGTATGTAAAAATCTGGTCAGCGCAGCCGGTTCCGTGGTACCTTCCAAAGCGACCCCAATAATATCCTTCTCCAGTTGGAGCAGGTTTTTCTGTTCAACGGCCAATCCTATTTCTCCGGCTATATTCTCCACTTCCCTGAGAAGTTCGATCTTAGCCGCTTCCGGATCGGTCTCATCCAAAAAACGTTTTTGGGCCTTAGCCAGAGCTTCGCTGGCCGCTTTTTGCCGGGCGACGATATTCTGTTCCGAACGCAACAAACGACGGGTTTCTTCCACATCGGCGCGGTTAACCCCAATCGTGGTCGCGCGATCGATCTGGCTATAAATAAGATTAAAGATCAGCATCGCCAAGACGGCGACCCCAACTATCGACCACAGAATTTTCTCCCGCTTAGTCAATTTCATGGCTTCTTCTCCCCGGGAAGAAACGTTCCTTCCAATTGAAACAGCTCCATCCCGCTTTTATCGGTGGTGATTGTTCCTTTCAGTTTTAAGGCGCTTAACTCCGGTGTTTGTCGCAATCTTTCCAGAAGGATTGAGACCGAAACGGTGGAACCGGATAAACTTTTCACAACTCCGTCTTCAATGATTAGATCGGTTATTTGAGTCCGCTCCGGCAGATTCGCTTCCAATACCCGCAAAAATTCCAACTCGAGTCCGCGACGGTTTAACCATTTTTCAAGGTTCTTCAACTGTCCCGCTTTTTGATTGGCGTCGATTTCAACATCGCGAAGCCGGGTCGCTTTCTCTCGCTGTTCGGCCAACCAAATAGAGTCCTTTTGATCTCTAATGACCCGAGCTTGAATTCCTAAAATCAAACCGCAGACCAACAACGCCCCGGCCAAGGCGGCTTTAATTGCAGTCATCATCTTCCGGCGTTTCCGTTCCTGCTGTAACTGCTCTCGTGTTTTAAAGCGCCAATCCTTCCGAAAAAGCCAGGTTTCATCCAAAGCCAAACCGATCAAAGGCGCCAATATGGGGGTATGATTGCCGGTAATTACTCCCGAAAGTCTGGTTTGGTCAGGTATTACCAACGGAATCCCCAGTATTCCCGTTAATTGACGTGACCACTCCATTTCCAGCCTGGCCTCGCCGAAAAGCCAAATACGCTCCGGTAACTGAAAATTGGTGGCAACCTGATACGAAGTTAAAGTAAGCCGCGCCTCCTCGGCGAATTCCGGAAGATGTTTGGAAGGGTTTTCTTTTAAATAATTCTTCCCCATCGGTAAGGCGCGCCGGAAAATGAGTTCCGTATCGGTAAGCGCCACTATTTCTGAACAAGTATTATTAACGCTTAAATAAATATCCGCTCCCGCGCCCTCAAAAAAATCAAAGTTAAAGGAGAGATAATTCTGAAGTCCGTGGAAATTGAGTCCGGACCATTCAACGGTTAAACCGGCATTTTGAAATTGACTCAAATAAGACCCTAACTCGATCTCATTGATTAACGCCAATTTCACTAAAATGTGCTGTTCGGTTTGTTGAATATTAATAATTCGATAACAGGCTCCCGGTTCGGAACTTTCCATTTCCAACCGCACCGCGGCCTGTAACTGTTCATCCGAAAGAGCAGGCAGAGTCAGAGTTTTATATTTAACCAAATCTTGGGGCAAAAGCGCTATCACCTTGGTATGGCTAAAAAACTCCTTTTTCCAAATCCCTTTCAACCATCCTTCGGAACACCCCGATTCCGGGGGACTATAAACCGCATAACGGAGCAACTCGCCGCCAGTGTTATGCTGTTTTAATTCCACCGCTACAAAATACTCTTCTCCTAAATAAACGGCAATCGATGTTTTAGCCATTATTCCTCTTCCTCTTCTTCAGGAATACTCTGCGGTTCCGGGATCTCCGGGGCCTCGTCGTTAAGTAAAAAACACCATAAAAGCGGCCTGATTTTCCATCTAACTAAAGCATCGCCCGGAATCCGTTCCTGAACCGTGTCCAAGTAAAAAGTATGTTTTCCCTTTACAAGCCAAATTTGATAACGGACAATCGTAGTGACCGTGGTAAACAAATTTTGAACTCTGAAAGCGGTTTCAGGGGTATTATCCTTATTAAATAACGAATGCAACTCTTCGATATTGGAATAGGGCTGTTCCATCCGGTATCTAATGATAATATCGGCCAAATTTTCGTTAAAACCGTATCTTCTGAGAATCAGTTTTAAACTGTCTCTCTCAATGAAATTAATATTAATGATCCCGTTCACATCGATTATCGGAAGAAGCTCCTCATACTTTTCCCAACTAACCGCGTTTAACTGTCTTAATTCGTCAATACTTTGAAAATACTTTTTCTCACTGGTAATTCGATAATCATTGACGTCGGAGACCATTCGTTCCACCCACATTCGGTCGAAGCCGGCGGATAACAATAAATTCTCCAAATATCGATCATTCAAAAGATTGATATTGTATCTCCCAAATACCGTGCAATATGGCTCAACCTTTTGGTAAATCTCCTCGCCGTTTCGAACCGCCATAACCTCTCGTAATGTGGAAAGAAATCCGTTCCGCGGTTCATAGGGCTGAGTTAAGGTCATATAGTAGTCCCGCTCCGCTCCTTCGTCGTTTAACTCATCATCAATGTCGATCCAATCCAACAGGGCATTCGCATCTTTGTCCTTTAAACCCAATCGATTCAGATCATCAAGATTCAAGATATTTAAATTCGGTTTACTGCTTTCATCCTCTATTTTGATGGTGACCTCGTAACCTTCCCGCTCAAATTGGATGAATCCATCCCCAAACCATGGTTCATCCATGCTGTCATGAGCCGTTTCATCTTCGCGCAGCAAAATCAACCGCTCCTGTAAAATCTCTTCCATCAACTGCCTGACCCGGAGGTTCCGTTCCAAATTAACGACCGCCGCCCATTCGAGTTCGGAACGGTACAACAAAAAAGCCGCGATAACTCCCATCAACGCAAAAATCCAAACCGTTAAAATTAAAACCGAACCACGACAGTCCCGCATAACAGCCTTCATTCCTCTTCCTCATCCCGCCGGGTCTTGATCGTAATAGTGAGCGGTCCCAGAGTATTCAGGTCGGTTTTGGCCGTAACCTTAATCAACGCCGGTAGTCCCGTCCTAGATGACGGTTTCCAGAATAATAACCAGTTCCTCCGCTTAGGTTCAAAATACTCGAAGCGCCATTCAGTGATCCCGGTAAGCAATTTCCGTTCAACCGGTTCGCCTCCCCAAAAGCCCACCGACCGCCATACCGTTTTTTCATACGCGTCGTAACGGTATTCGATCACTTTTAATCCGGAGCCGCTTTCGCTCCAAAATGTCAAACTTTGCTCCTCGCCTTGGAATGACTTTTCTCCCGGTAAAAACGGGCCGGAGAAAGTACCTTCAAGATCATTGGTCAGCGTCTGATAGATCAATTTCATCTGATGCTGCCCGCGGTATGCCCTGTCGTTTCTGCTCCAAAGGCTAACCCCGTTATATAAAAACTGGGATAAAAATCCCAACAATAAAACTGTTAAGGTCAAGGCGGCCAAGACTTCCGCCAAGGTCATCCCCGGTTCCGGGGCAAAAACCGCCGGCGATAATTTATTTTCCCGATTCTTTATAACCAACCAGCGTTTTCTGAAATTTTTCATTGCCCCTACTCCATTCAACCGTCAACAAAATAGCGGTGAGCCCGTTCTCCAACTCCTCTTCCCTGGCGATCCAGCGGTATTTCCGGTACGGTTCGGGAAAATAGTCCGAATTGCCAAGCTCACTACCGTTTATAATCTCGGCAATTTTCCCGATGCCTAAAATTTGCGCCGTAACCCGTCCCTCAAGCAACCGCCGGGTATGAGCCGATTGCGCGAAAGAAGCCGCCAGAACCGCGCCGGATAAACCCGTTAACGTAAGCGCCATCAAAACCTCAAACAAAGTCATCCCCGATTGAAACTTGAATCTATCCTTAATTTGACCGGTAATGGCCGCCATTAGCGAAACGAAAGGAATCCCAAATCCACGTTTGCGTCTCCCGGCGACGGCGCTTGAGCGACGGCTCAGGTTTAAACCGGTAAATCCCGGATTATTTTTTCGCATAATTCCAAATCACGCTTCCATCCTCTTTTAATTCGAATTTGCCGGTATAACGCCTGGTGGCGCAGGTAAGCGAGGTTTCCGGATAGCTGCCGTCGCTCTTAAAAGTTAATTCAAAAAAAACAGCTTTCTCCGCTTCAAGAACTAAGGCATCTCCACCCTCCGCTCCGTTTTCATTATCCTCATTCTCACCATAGTTGTCGTATCCATCGTCCGCTTCGGATTGTTCAACATCCGACACGGTTTCATTTGGCGCGGAAGGATCCGGCAGTTCCGCCTCAGCCGGCAAATCCCACCGGAAATCAAATCTGTCGAAAACCCGCTGAATCTCGATTTCGCCAATTTCAAATCGATATCCGTTTTCCGTGAAAGCCGCCACTATCTCGGTTTTTCCGCAAATAGCTTCATCTCGCGCCATTTGAAAATCGGCCTGCATCAATCCGGCAATCTGATTGAGATAAACCTTCTCTTCTCCGCCTTGAAAACCTGGAAAAACCAACAAACCGACCGCTGCGATGAGAATCAACACCGCCAATACCTCGAACAGCGTATATCCAAACTGGGAACGGGGGTTAATTTTACCAATTCCCGATATCGGCATCGTTTCCTTCGCCGCCTTCTTTTTTATCACTGCCGTAACTAAAGAGATCGTAGCCCTCGGGGTTACGAACGCCGGGGCATATATAACGCAGTTCTTGACCCCAAGGGTCTTTGGGAACCTTTTTGTCATCAAGATACGGACCGTTCCAATTGTCGGGAATCGGAGGAACGGTCGGCTTTTCAATCAACGCCTTCAGCCCTTGTTCCGTGGTAGGATAACAGGAGTTGTCCAAATAATAAGAATTAAGCACGCTTTTTAAAGATTGGATCTGGGCTTGCGCCGCTTTGACCTGGCCTTTTTGGACTTCTCTGATCACATTGGGCGCCACCAACGTGAGCAAAGCCGCCAATAAGGTTAGCACTCCCAATACTTCCAACAATGTATAACCCCGTTCGGATCTTTTCCCCTGAATCATGGTAAACCCTCCTCATCTAACTTTAACCTGGAAAACACTTCGGGCTTTATCCCATCGGGTCGATTTGGGAATTAAGATTAAAGATCGGCACCAAAATCGCGATTGCCAAGATACCGATTACTCCAACCATAAATAAGATTAAAAACGGTTCGAATACCGCCAAAAAAACGCTGAGCGACTGGCGGACTTCACTCTCATAAGTGCCGGCAACCTGTTGCAACATTTCTTCCAAATTACCGCTTTCTTCGCCAACACCGAACATTTCCACTGCCAAAGCCGGGAAAATCGATTTATTGGACATGCTCGCCACTAAAGTGCTGCCTTGTCTTACCTCTTGGATCACTTCCTTAAGGACCCGATTTAACTCCGAGTTGCCGGAAACATTTCCGGCGATCGAAAACGCGGTAAGCAACGGAACTCCGCTTCCGCATAGCATACTTAAGGATAAGCTCATCCGGGAAATCGCAATTTTGGTCAATACATTTCCCAATAAAGGCAGGGTGAGTTTAAGCCGGTCAAATTTTAAGCCGCCTTCTTCAGTCCGCGTCCATTTCCAGATCCAAAGCCCGCATCCAACGGCCAACAGCAAAAAAACCCACCAAAAATATTGTAAAGCCTTCCCCAAGAACATTACCATCCGGGTAATCAACGGCAATTCGTTGCCCAAGTCGGCGAAAATCGGTTCAAAGGTTGGAATGACCACAATCACATATAACAAAAGCACCCCTAAACTGGCGAAGCCCAAGATCGACGGATAAATAAGACTGCTGATGACGTAATTTCTTAAATTAAGCTCCTCTTCCAGATAGCGAATCAGCCGGTTTAAAACCTTCGGTAAAATCCCTCCGGCTTCGCCCGCTTTGATCATACTGACATAAAGCGGATTAAAGTAGCGCGGAAACTTCTCCAAAGCGGCGGTAAAAGAGTGTCCCTCATGCAATAAACGGAGTATTTGACTGATAATCTCGTTCATTTCCCGGCTAAACGACAACCGGCTAATGATCGCCAATGCTTTTTCCAATCCGACGCCCGCGTTTAACAAGCCGGCCAATTGCCGGGTAAATGTCAATCTTTCTTTTCTTGAAAACCGCTTTTTGAAGGGATTTAAACCGGAACCGGTCGCCGGTTTAATCTCCAAGGGAATTAAACCCTTGTTTTTAAGGATTGTCACCAACTGATCCCCGGATGCGGCCTCAAGTCTTCCCGTTTCAACCAAACCGCTGGCATTGGCCGCCTTATAAATAAATTCCAAAGCTACCTCCGCTCAAGATCATTGATTTGTTACCCGAATAACCTCGGATAAGGTAGTAATGCCTGCTCTTACTTTCGCTAGGCCGTCCTTCCTCAAGGTGATCATTCCCTGAGCGACGGCCGCTTCCCGGATCTTCCCGGCGTTGGCTTTTTCCATGATCAACCGCTCAATCTCATCGGTATTCACCAAGAGTTCAAAGAGGCCGATTTGACCCCGGTACCCGATAAAGTTGCATTTTTCGCAGCCGACTCCCTGTTTTAACCCGTTGATCTCTTCGTTAATGCCTAAAAGTTCAACCTCAATCGGAGTAGGCTGATAATTTTGAGAGCAATGGGGGCAAATCTGGCGGACCAACCGTTGGGCTAAAACCCCTCGGACGGTTGAGGCCACTAAAAACTCTTCAATCCCCATATCGATTAACCGGGTAAAAGCGCTCGGCGCGTCATTGGTATGCAAGGTGGCCAAAACCAAATGCCCGGTCAAAGCCGATTGAATGGCGACATCGGCGGTTTCGCGGTCCCGGATTTCACCCACCAGAATAATATCCGGATCATGCCGGACTATGGTCCGCAACCCCTGAGCAAAGGTGAAGTTCACTTTGGGGTTTACTTGCATTTGGTTGACGCCCTTCAGTTGGTACTCAACCGGGTCTTCGATGGTAATGATCTTGCGGCCGGGCTCGTTCAACCTTTGCAACGCCGCGTATAACGTCGTTGTTTTTCCGCTGCCGGTCGGACCGGTGACTAAAATCATGCCGTGAGGTTTGGTAATTAGTTTGGAAAACTCCCGTAGATTTTCAGCGGAAAAGCCCAATTCTTCCAAACCCAGCAAGATGTTTTCCCGGTTCAAGATCCGCATCACAATCTCTTCGCCATACAAGGTCGGCGCCACCGCCACCCTCAGATCAAGGTCGCGTTGGTCGATCCGGACTTTAATCCGGCCGTCCTGAGGAACGCGCCGTTCGGTAATGTCCATTCCGGCCATTAATTTTATCCTGGAGGCCACCGCCGGGTATAAAGTTTTAGGTGGTGGATGAGTTTCCTGCAATACGCCGTCGATCCGGTATCGAAGCCTAACCTCTCCTTCAAAAGGCTCCAGATGAATGTCGCTGGCCCCCGCCTTAACCGCTCCGCTGATGATGGTGTTCACCAAACGAATGATCGGCGCCTCATTGACCATCGATTCCGGAGCTATGGTCCTAACGTCGCTCTCAACCATACTCTCATACTGATTGAGATCGGTTTCATGAATATCTTCCAAAACCGCGGCCACCGATTCCAACGAAGAACCATAATACTTTTTTAAAGCTTCCGTGATCTGAGTCGTGGAGGCGACCGCGATTTTGATGCGATAATTTAATAATTCGCTTAGTTGATCGAACCATTCCAGTTTTAACGGCTCATCGGTCGCCAGAGTGAGCCGGTTTTCTTCCAGCTTAATCGGGATCGCCCGGTAGCGTTGAGCGTACTTGGGGTTTAGGAGTTTTAAAATCTCGGCGTCCGGATTAAGGTCCAACGGCAAACAATAAGGTAATCCCAATTGAGCGCTAATCGCTTGGGCCAGTTGTTCCTCATCGACAAATCCCGAATTTAAAAGCAGACTCTCCCAATCGGCGGCTTCCTGATTATGCCTTTCCAGAAGCGTTTCCAATTGATTATGGTCAATAAACTCTTTGTCGTAACAAATTTCAGCAAGATTCTTCATCAGATTACATCCATCCCGGGAGGCGTTTATTAAAGGGTTCAATCCTCCCAGCCTATTCAGAATTCGTCAATTTTTCCTTTTTTCCTGCCTTTTATATAATCTCTTTGAAACTATCACCTTCGGAATTTTACAACGGAATTCCACTAGTTTCCATGCCTTTGACCGTTTCCGTTACATCGTTGTAAAAGCGGTACTTACAAAAAAAATTTTTATAAATACAAATATCCAATTGTCATCTTAGAAGGAATAAGATAAAATAGGAAGAAGTTATTATTTTATTCAACAAATATTTATCTCAATGTAAGTAAGTAGGAAATAGAATTGGATTGGGTTTCAATTATACTTGAACCGGTAAAATAAGTCCATTAGAGGCAAGACATGTCTGGAAAACCCCATTACATACGCTTAATTCCAATTATATTTCTTATATTAGTGATCTTTCTCCCCACAGTCAATGCGGCGAACGGCGGGAGGGTATTCGATCTAGATTTCAAGAACGCCGATATTCGCGACGTCTTTCGGACCCTGGCCAGCCAAGAAGGTGTCAGTATCTATATCGACAATGATGTAGCGGGTAGAGTTACCATTAGCTTAAATAAGGTGAATTTTCTTGAGGCGTTGTCGATTCTTACCAAAAACAACGGCCTTACCTTTACAAAAACCGATAATGTTTATTACATAGAACCGGCGGGAGAACCTCTCTTAAACGTCAAATATGAAGACGGAAAACTTACTCTTGAGGCCCACCGGGTTAAACTCGCCGCGGTATTGGAGCTGATATCCCAAAAAAGCGGCGTCAGCCTTGTAGCCGCCCCCGAATTGCAAGAGAAAGTTTCAATCCGAATCGGACCCGCCCCTTTGAAAGACGCGATTGAAGCCTTATTGAACAGAACCAACTGTATCGGTGAAAATATCGGCCAAGTTACGATCGTCCGCAAGAAATCCACCGCTCAATATTCCTTTACCGTAAATTATCAGGATAACCTTTTAACAGTCGACGCCCGGGATATTCCCTTGCCGGTTATCTGTCGAACGATTACCGAAAAAACCGGGGTCTCAATCATCCCCGATCAAAATTTAACCCAAAATATCACCATCTTCTTTCAGAACCTTTCAATCCCCGATAGTTTAACCGTTTTATGCGAACCCAACGGCTTAATTTTCTTCAAAGAGGGCGACGCTTACCGAATCGCCCGCCGCGATGGGAATTACCGAATCCGGTATCAAGACAATCTGCTTTCCGTTGATTGCGACGGAATTGACATCACGGTATTGGCTAAGGAAATCGCGCGGCAAACCGGTATCAATATCATGCTCGACCGGGACGTCCGGGGCGCTGTTACGGCCCATTTTCAAAATCTCCCGCTATTTCAGGGGCTCACGATTATCATCGAAAACCATGGCTGGATCATTGAAAAACAGCCCACTCATTATATCATCAGAACCGATATCGCTCAAAATAGAAACATCCGCATTTTCTACGATCCGGAAACCGAACTTTTTAACGTCGACATTAAAACCGCTCAATTAACTCAGATCCTGGATGAAATGGCCCGGAAAGCCGGGTTTAACTTGGTGGTATTGTCCCAGGTGAACTGGAGCGTTAATAATATCCGTCTTCAAGGTTACAGTTTCACTCAGGTGATGGATTTTCTCTTTAAGGGAACCATCTTTACTTATAAGTATATGGATGGCGTCTATCTGGTCGGCGACGGTTTGATTGTCCGGCCGGAAAACAGAGATTTCGCCACGGTGAAGATCTATCCGATCAAATACATGAAAGCCGAGCTATTACTTAATTCTTTACCTCCGATTTTCCCCCGTTCAAATATCGTCCAGCTTCCGGAGAAAAACGCCTTGATCGTGACCGGCCCGGAGCACATTCATCAATTATTCACCGATTATCTGTCTCAGATCGACGTCACCTCCATCGATGATATGACCGAAGTGATTAAGATAAAATACCTGAAAGCCGAAGATGTTTTAAAGCTGATTCCGCCGTCGATACCCAAAACCGACCTGGTTGTCTTGAAGGAAGCCAACGCCATCGTAGTTAGAGGACCGCAAAGTTTAATCCATCAGGTACAAAGTTTTATCGATAAAATCGACCAAGTGAACCCGTTAATCGTCTTTGACATTATGGTGGTCCAAATATCCGGTTCCAAAGGGTTTAGCTGGAATCCACCAACTGGAACAGTTGATCTTAGCGGTGGTAAGGAATTAAAGATTGAAGAGGGTGGCATTTTTACGTTTTCAGAAACAACAAATACTCAACAAAGCGGTTCATTAAAAGCTCTTTTAGAAACCGGCCACGCTAAAATCTTAGCTAATCCGACGATAACTACTTTAAACGGGTATGCCGCCAAGTTTAATGTTTCCACCAAACGGAATTATGAAGTAACGACTGCGGAAACTACAGCTTCGGACGGTACTTCCAGCATCGGTCACACGGTAAAAACCTATGAATCCGGTTTAAGACTTAGCATCACTCCGTGGGTATCGGCAAACAATCAGATTACCATGGAGATCAAACCGGAATTCAGCGAATTCGGCGACCCTGCGGAAGGACAAGATCTACCCAGTACTTTTGAGCGTTCGACCGAAACCACCCTCCGGGTCAATGACGGTGAAACCATCATCATCAGCGGTCTCAAAAACACCCGTAAGGAAAAAACCGTTTCCAAAGTTCCAATCCTAGGACATATTCCGATTATAGGCCTATTGTTTACCAAATACACGACCAAGGATGTTCAGGACGAATTCGTAATTGTGATCACTCCGACTCTAGTATTCGATCAAATACCGACTTCAACTGAAAATCAGTTACAGAAGTTTAGTCCGAATGTAAAATTCGAAATCGATCCGGACTCGGTGACTGAGGAAGAGAAGAAGAAGCATAAAATTAAAGATAAGAAATGATATAAATTATGGCGAGGAACAATAGCCGCCGCTAATTTTTCCGGAGGAGAGTCCTTCATCAAATAGCTCAAAGCGCCGGCTTCAATTGCCGCAATTACCTCGCCATCCTCGCAAAAACTGGACAACACGATCACCCGGGTAGGGATGTTGGCGGCTTTAATGGTCCGGATCAATTGAATTCCACTCCACCCCGGCAGATGAAGATCGATCACGGCCACATCGGGTTCGGTTTTGCGGATCCCTTCCCAGGCCGCTTCCCCGTCTCCCGCCTCCCCCACTATTTCGATCCCGCCTTGGGTAGCGAGAAAAGCCTTTAACCCTTGACGAACCAAGGGATGATCATCCACAATAAAGACTTTGATCAAGGCTGCCGCACCATCCTTATCGGTTATTCCGTCGCTTCATCTTAAAACTTTGAGCGCCGTAAAAACAAAACACAGCGGTTAACAAAGAAATAAAAACCAAGACTAAATAAAGAATTATTATTATATTCCGGGTCTTTGCGTATCGGTCGTATCTCTATTTTAGAGTGGAACCAATGCGATAAGCTAATTTCATCGTCTGATCATGAGCTTTTCTCTTAAACCTGAAAAGGGTATCCGCCTCAACAATTTTCTTCATTAAAATCCCTTTCATTTCAGCTTGAATAAAGGCTTTCAGCACATAATGAACTTGCTTTATTTGTTGATCTCGCTTACTCGGGTTGGAACAGGTTACTACCGTAATAAATTTTTTATCCTTAAAGGGTTTATTCTTTTTAAAGTCGTTTAAGTAATTCAAGGCCAGCTTGGACTTGCCTAGAAACCCGACGGGTACTATGTCAATAAAAAGTACAACCTAAACTGGGACAGATTCCCATTACCCAGTTTTTGCCAAGGAGTTTTTTAATTGAGCGTAATAATACTCTTCATATTCTTGCGGTGATAGATATCCACAG
>JAAYHS010000080.1 GCA_012735315.1 Bacillota bacterium
CCTCGGTTCTCTAAAAGGACCGAGACACGGAGGAGCGAATATCAAAGTGATGAAGATGTTTGAAGACCTGAAACAGCAAGTAAAAGACTGGACAAACGAACGGGAAATCGAAACTTATTTATTGAAAATCCTTAATAAGGAAGCATTCGATCGTTCCGGACTGATCTACGGTATCGGTCATGCCGTCTATTCGATATCCGACCCCCGGGCTGTTATTTTAAAAAAATATGCGGCTCTGCTCGCTCAAGAAAAAGGGTTGGAGGATGAATATGATCTTTATACCCGAGTGGAAAAATTAGCCCCGGAAATAATCGCCGGAGTCCGGAAAATGTACAAGGGCGTCAGCGCCAATGTAGATTTTTATTCCGGTTTGGTTTATAAAATGCTCAACATCCAATTGGAATTATACACGCCGCTCTTCGCTATTTCCCGAATTGTGGGTTGGAGCGCCCACCGGATTGAAGAACTGGTTAATGCGGGAAAAATAATCCGGCCGGCTTACAAATGCGTCTGTCCCAGACGCGAATATATTCCACTCTCCCGGCGGCAAGAACGGCGCTTGCATCCAACCGCGTGTCTACAGATTTCATTGGGGGCTGTTGCCAAATAGGACTTTCGGTCTGCAACAGCCCTAACGCTGTTTTCCGATTATTTAACAAACCGCTTTAACCTTACCTTCGCCGACCCTGGTCTTGAGATACTTCCATTTCCCCGAACGAAACCGGAAATAAATCACGGCGGACCTGATATATTGATCCGTTACCAACGCGATCCAAGCGCCGATTAACCCCCAACCGAACACGTTCACGAATAAAAAGGTGGCGCCGACCCGGAAAAACCAAATCCCCATAATGGAGGCATACAAGGGATACATTGTATCTCCGGCCCCGCGTAAAGCGCCGGCTAAAGTAATTTGAGTCGATTGACCCGGCTGGGCTAGGGCCAGTATTTTAAGGACGGCGCCGGCCATACCGGCCACAACCGCATCCGAAGTATATAAACGGGCCAGGGGATGAGAAAATAAAATAAAGATTAGACCTATAAAACCGGCGGTAGCCATCGCCACTCTTCGGATTAAGCGAGCATACTTTTCGGCTTTTTCGGTGTCCCCCGCTCCGAGACTTTGACCGACCAAGGTGGTGGCCGCCACTCCAAACGCCATACTTGGGGCGAACGACATCCCACTGATATTCAGTCCGATTTGGTGCGCCGCAAAGCCGGCGGTCCCAAGCCCGGCCACGATTTTGGCGAATAACATCAATCCGCTTTGCAACACAAATTGCTCCATCGCGGAAGGCAACCCGACGGTAAAGATCTTTTTGATTATTTCCCAATCAAACCGGTAATCATCTTTGAAACTGATTTTCAGCTCCGAACGGCGCGAAAAATAAATATAAAACAATGCCGCCAAACAAGCGAGCAAACGAGCCGCAGCGGTAGAAACGGCAGCCCCGGCCACTTCCCAACGGGGGAACCCGAATTTCCCATAGATCAACACATAATTCCCAAATACATTCACCAGATTACTGCCTACGTTATACGCCATCGGAATCCTGGTCTGACCGGCCCCGCGAAGGCATGCGGTAATTCCCATCATCAACACTTGAAAGATTAAACCGGAAGCCACAATCTGAAAATAGATCCTTGAGTATCCCAAGGTATCGGGACCGGCGCCCATAAACCGGACAATCGCATCGGCGACGGTAAATCCTAGGATGCTTATTGCCAAACCCAAGATCAGATTAACCATAATAATCTGTCTGGTTGTGGCTTTGGCCTTATCAAGGTTATTGCCGCCGACATTCCATGCCACCAAAGCCGTTCCCCCGATGTTAACCGCGGCAAAAATCGCCAACAACAACATGAAAGGTTGATTAGTAAGCCCTACCGCAGCAATGGCCGCCGGGCCCAAGCGCCCTACCATAGCCATATCAACCATACCGAACAAGGTGATCATCACCAGTTCGATAAATGCCGGCCAAGTGATCCTTAGCATCTCGCGTCGCATTGGGCGAGAATAATGTTCATCGATCTTTCTCATTCTTTGATTCAAGTTTTTCATTTTCAGCGTATTTTCCCTTATCAAACATGCTTAGAATTGCAACAAAAAACAAAAACCAACCCCGATTATTAACGCCGATTTATCCCGATAAATAAATGAGGCGTCAACTAAATTCCATCGATACCAGATGCGGAAGAACCTTTCATCTTCAAGCGCTGCGGCCAATTTCTTTTATTTGATACGCATTCCGGGCCATCTTCTCCAAAACACCTTCCAGCAGACAGCTTTCACTTTCCGAGAAATCGGCGGTGATCAGTTTTTCCCAATCGGCAATGACTTTTTCAATTATCGGAATCATCTTCAACCCTTTTTGGGTTAAAAAAACTTGATAAGCCCGCTTATCCATGGCGTCCACATCCCGGATCACATAACCTTCGTCTTCCAGCTTTTTGATGGCTTTAGCCGTAGTAGCTTTATCAATCTTTAAATAATCGGACAGTTCTTCCTGACTAATGCCGTTGTTTTTCGCTAAAACCAACAAAAAGAAATATTGACCGCTCCCAATCTTGTAAGAAGCCAACTTTTTACCTATGTAATTCTGACGGTAACGGTAGAGTATCGATATCCAGCGACCAATGGAAGAACCCTCAGCCAAACCATATCATCCTTTCAAGGAAACGAGCCGGTTTTATTCAAGGTCGGAAATAGCTCCTCATTCCCAATAAAAATAGTTGCATATGCAACTATATTATACAAAATATATCTACCTTAAATCCACTCCTTATTCGTTAATGAATTATTAAAGAATAATTAATGGCGACGGTTTTTAGACATCGGCAAATTAAGTTCCAACCCGATTCATTTCTGAAATTTGCCTTTGAAACCCGTCGCCATCGGTTCAAAAAGGCCGGTATCGGCCTTCAAGTTCTTGACAACCCCATCAAGCGGTTTCAACCCGGGCCGCGTCTTGAAGGCCAAGCTTTTCAACAGCCCACTCCCGCATCTTGTATTTTAAAATCTTCCCTGCGGCATTCATCGGAAATTCGGTGACAAATTCAACATAACGCGGGGTTTTATGCTTAGCCATATTGGACCGGACATAATCCTTCAGTTCCTCGGCGGTCATCGTCATTCCGTCTTTCAAAATTACACAAGCCATAATTTCTTCGCCGTACTGTTTGTCGGGCACTCCGATTACTTGGACGTCCTTTACTTTGGGATGAGTATAGATAAAATCCTCGATCTCCTTGGGATAAATATTCTCGCCGCCGCGAATGATCATATCCTTGATCCGTCCGGTAATTTTGAAGTAGCCGTTCTCATCGCAGCGGGCCATATCTCCCGTATGCAACCAGCCGTTTTTATCAATGACCGCCGCCGTCGCCTCGGGCATTTTGTAATAGCCTTTCATAATGTTATAACCCCGGGCCACTAATTCACCGTCGGTATTGGGCGGTAAATCCTTTCCGGTCGCGGGATCGACGATTTTACATTCCACACCCGGCAAAGCCCGGCCTACGGTATTAACCCGCAATTCCACCGAATCGTCCACCCGGCTTTGAGTACAACCTGGAGACGCCTCAGTCTGTCCGTAGACGATGGTGATCTCCTTCATATTCATTTTATCGACCACATCCTGCATCACTTTTATCGGGCAAGGGCTTCCCGCCATAATGCCGGTCCGCATGTGGGAAAAGTCCGTCTTCGGAAAATCCTCATGTTCCAGCATGGCGATGAACATGGTCGGGACCCCGTGAAAACAGGTGATCTTCTCCTGATTGATACAAGCCAATGATTGTTTGGGCGAGAAATAAGGTATCGGAGACATGGTGACGCCATGGGTCATGGCAGCGGTCATGGCCAGCACCATTCCGAAGCAATGGAACATCGGCACGTGGATCATCATCCGGTCGGCGGTGGAAAGGTCCATGCAGTCGCCGATACACTTACCGTTATTAACCACATTATAGTGGGTGAGCATTACTCCCTTGGGAAAGCCGGTAGTTCCGGAGGTGTATTGGATGTTGCAGACATCATGCTTATTGATGGCCGCCGCCCGGCGATACACTTCTTCAACCGGAACCTTCTCCGCGAGAGCCATGGCTTCATCCCAGGTCAAACAACCCTTCTGTTTCGAATCTATGGTGATAATGTTGCGCAAGAAAGGCAGTCTCTTGATGCGCAGCGGTTTCCCTGCCTCGGAAGTTTCCAATTCGGGACAAAGTTCCTTGATGATGCCCACATAGTCGGAGTCCTTATAACCGTCGATCATTACCAGTGTGTGGGTGTCCGACTGACGGAGCAAGTATTCGGCCTCATAAATTTTATAAGCGGTATTTACCGTGATTAGTACAGCGCCAATCTTGGTCGTCGCCCAAAAAGTAATGAACCATTGGGGAACATTAGTCGCCCAAATCGCCACATGATCGCCGGGCTTAACTCCCAAAGCGATCAAGGCACGGGCAAAGGTATCCACGTCGTCCCGGAATTCGGAGTAGGTCCGGGTATAATCCAGGGTAGTATAGCGAAATGCATATTGATCGGGAAACTCGTCGACGACCCGATCCAGTACCTGAGGGAAAGTCAGATCGATCAGCGTATCCTTTTCCCAAATATATTTCCCGGTTTTTCGGTTGTTATCGAAGAGCCGCCCTTTAATAGGCCGGTCCTCCAAATAACGGCTCATATAGTTGGCGAAATGCGGAAAAACGATGCCGGCGTCATCAAGATCGGCGGCCCAGCGTTTAACCCACTCCAACGAGATATAACCGTGATAATTTATCGAGCGTAACGCGAACATAATAGCGTCAATCGGCAAATCTCCCTCGCCCATCAAGCGATACTTAATCCGATCATTCTCTTTGATGGAATCCTTAATATGAACGTATTTGATATAAGCGCCGAGGTTCTGAACGGTCTTATCCGGCGTCTCACCCGCATACCGGTAAGGGTGGTGCGCATCCCACAAAGCGCCGATGGCGTCGCTCGGTATCTGTTCGAGGAGTTTACGTAAACGGTCGGTATCAGTGTAAACACCGTTTGTCTCCACCAGCAGAGTGACACCCTTCGCTTCGGCAATCGGTATTAAGCGTCTTAAGGCTTCCAATACCACCCGATCATCCACTTCTCCGGCGGGCTGCGGTTCAAGATCGGCCAATACACGGACATAAGCGACTCCAAGCTTGGATGCCAGGGTAATGTATTCCAAAATCTCCGCCTGGTTTTGCTCCGCTTGATCGGCGAACTTTAAACAACATCCCGAAGAAAGACAGGGGATCTCCAAACCCAATTCGGCGAGTTTCTTTTTGGTAGCCGGCAATTGGTCGTCGGTAAAAGGCTGCGCCTTAACGGCAAAGATTTCATTTCCCAGTCCGCGAATTTCAATGCCGTGGAAGCCGAGATCCTTAGCCATGGAGTATATTTCCGGCCAACTAAAATTAGGACACCCCAAAGTTGAAAAGGCAATTTTCATCTTTAAATCTCCCCGTTTCAGAACATTGACATTAATATTTAAATGTTTTTAAATGCTTTAGTTGTCATCAATTAAATCAGCCGTGAAAGCCGGAACTAAAAAGCTTTCGCCCCATGCGTTCAGCAAGAGACGAAAGCTTTAACTCTCGTGGTACCACTCTTCTTGGTATGGAAACCATACCCACTCTACCGGCATTATCTCAAAGAGAAATGCCTTCTCCGGATAACGGCGAGAAAAACCGGTCGCGCCTACTGGTTGCGGTTATCATTTAACCGCAATTTTCAGTTGACAGCTCAAAGGCGAGTCCACCATCCGCTCGACGCGCTGTTTCGCACCGACCAACAGCTCTCTAAGCGCCGTGACGCAGCGTGTTTTCCTTATCATCGCATTAATTTTTTTAAAATAATATCAAGTTTTAGATGGTTTGTCAACGGTGATTCAATTTCATTTTCAAAATTAACATTCAAAGGTCTTGGCCATTTCAAACTCTTGTTGAATCTCCGGCGAAGGTTCTTCGGACAGCAAGGAAACAATGACGATTGCGATACAAGAGATTACGAAGGCTGGGAATAATTCATAAATCCCGAAAACACCGCCCAGCGGTTTCAGGAGCAGTTTCCAAACGAAGACCATGCCGCCTCCGGCTAACATACCGGCGATAGCTCCGGCCCGGGTGACCCTTTTCCAGAACAGCGAGAACAACATAATCGGTCCGAAGGTGCCCCCAAAACCAGCCCAGGCAAAGGAAACAATCGTAAAGATGATGCTGTTTTCATCCAAAGCGATAATCATCGCAAAAATGGCTATTACCAATAAAGTGAGCCGCGACATCAACAAAACCGATTTATCGGAGGCATCCTTCTTTAGAACGCCGTGATAAATACTTTTTGAAAACGCCGAAGCCGCAATCATTAGATACGAATCCGAGGAACTGATGGTCGCCGCCAAGATTCCCGCCATCACAATTCCCGCGATTACAGGTATGAAAAAGTTGGTGGACATTAAAATGAAAATCCGCTCGGACGCGCTTTGAGTCAGCAACGCGACCGGGAACAACGCCCGCCCGAAAACACCGATGGCGACTGCCGCCGCTAGAGAGATAGCGCACCAAATCACGGCGATCCTTCTGGACAAAGTGAGCTCGCTGGTCTTTCGGATAGCCATGAATTTCAACAACACCTGCGGCATGCCGAAATAACCGAGTCCCCACGAAAGGGTAGAGATAATGGTAAGCCATCCATAAGGACCAGCCTCGCCGAATAGAGGCCGACCCGCTTCGGAAACTTGCTGAACTCCGTCGGCCAAAACCGGTTGGGCAATCCCGAAGAACTCCAAAAAGCCCGGAATTTCTTTGATATTGCTGACAATGGCGGCAATTCCTCCGCCCTTAACAACAGCCGCAATTAACAGCGTAACCAATGAGAAAAACATTACCACGCCCTGCATGAAGTCGGACGCGCTTTCGGCTAAAAAGCCGCCGATTACCGTGTAAAAGATTACAAACAAAGCCCCGCAGATCATCATCAATTGATAATTCATGTTGAACAGCGCGCTAAACAGTTTGCCGACCGTAACAAAACAACTGGCGGCATAAACGGTGAAAAATATCAAAATAAAAAGCGCGGCTATCGTCATAATCACCTTTTTCCGTTCTTTGAAACGGTTGCTAAAATAGTCGGGAATGGTGATCGCGTTTCCGGCAATCACTGAATAGCCGCGCAGCCGTTTCGAAACAAACAGCCAATTCAAATAAGTGCCTATCAAGAGACCGATCGCGGTCCACGCCGCATCACTTAAACCGAACCAATAAGCTACGCCCGGCAGTCCCATTAACAGCCAACCGCTCATGTCGGAAGCCTCGGCAGCCATCGCGGTGACCCACGGCCCGATTTTTCGGCCTCCGATTAAAAAATTATCGCTGTTTTCATTAGCCCGTTTGGCGTAATACAATCCGATCCCAATTACTACCGCGATATACAAACACATGACGCTAAAAGTTTGAATGACTTCCCCGCTCATTCATTATTCCCCTTTCATTTTGATACCAACGCCACCATTTTATCAAAATCAAAGCGGCATTTCAACAAAGGAAATACCGCTCGGTGGGTCCGTTAAAGATGGAAAAAATAAGTTCCCGGAATCGGCCGTCGCCACCCATTCCGCTATCGATGCATTAGTAGTTCAATTTTATTCTTCAAAGCATTTTCTAAGTAGTCTCCAACCCCGCCTCGCCGGGCACGTAAAGGATGAAAATGGAGGAAAACGAGCGATCTCCGCCGGAGGTTAAAACCGCCCAGCCGGGTATATAAAAACTTTCCAAAACCCTCACGGGATCGACTATCCTCCGCTATTAGGCTTCGAAGCATCACGGAGCCCGGTGGAACCGGGCTTTGAAATGTTTTTTTATTGAATAGCCGCGGGTTTCAACCCGCGGCGGTCAAAATCAGCTGAAATTAACCTAGTTATTTTATAGATATGGGAAAACAAAAACCCGGTTTGACCATGCTTCCCCTCTCCCGACCTTCAAAAAAGCTTCCGTTGCGGGAGAGGGGAGCGGCAACCGGATATTATCAAGCACTCAAGTAACCGGAAGGGTGAGGCGAGGAAAACTATGGCTGATTTGATTCTCCGGCTTATTCATTTAACACCTTATCAATAATAATCAAGCCACTTTTAAGGGAGTGATCGCTTTCGCGATCTCCCGCCGGATCCGCTCAAGTCCCTCGGGAGTTTTCGACTCGCAACGGACGATTAGTTCCGGCCCGGTATTCGAGGCTCTGACCAATCCCCAGCCGTCTTTGAAATAAACC
>JAAYHS010000010.1 GCA_012735315.1 Bacillota bacterium
AACCTTGCATCCGGAGGACTGATTTCATGTACAAATATACCGAACAACAAATGATATTACCCCACGAATTTTTTCTGCCATTTGGCGGGAAGCTTAATCCCAAGAACCAATGGTGTCTACTGGCAGCTATGATTCCGTGGCCTGAAATTGAAATAAAATACGCCAAAAACTTTAAAAACTTAAAATCAGGTCAAAAAGCCTACTCAGTCCGAATGGCCTTGGGAGCGCTTATCATTCAAAATCGGAAAGGACTTTCCGACCGGGAAACAGTTAACGAAATCGCAGAGAATCCATATATGCAGTATTTTCTGGGACTTCCGGCTTTCGTCGAAGAACCGCCGTTTAATGCTTCGCTGATGGTCCATTTCCGGAAACGATTACGCAAAAATGTTATCAACAAAGTCAATGAGATGATCGCCAAAGAATACGCAAAACCAAAATCAGACGATAATAATCCTTCTTCTGGGGAAATGAATTCCAATGGCTCCGATACCTCAACGCCAACCGGTGAAGAAAAGGTAACCAACGCTGGGAGACTTATTTTGGATGCGACCTGCGTACCGGCGGACATTCATTATCCAACCGATATCTGGTTACTTAATGAAGTCCGGGAAACCTTGGAAGATATTATCGATACCCTACATGAGCCGCATATTGGAACATGTGTAAAACCAAGGACATATCGTGACTGCGCCCGTAAAAATTATCTAAATGTTGAAAAGAAAAAGAAGCTTACCGTCAAAAAGATTCGAAAGGCCATTGGACAACAGTTGCGATATATTCGTCGGGATCTTAAAATCATTGAGAACTTGATTGAAAAAAGTTCGCTTACATTGCTTAACAAACGTCAATATCGAAATCTGCTGGTCAGTCAAGAAATCTATCGGCAACAGCTAGTGATGTATCAAACCAAAAGCCACCAAATAAATGACCGAATTGTCAGCTTACATATGCCGTTTATTCGTCCGATAGTCCGGGGAAAAGCCGGTGCGGACGTAGAGTTCGGAGCCAAGTTAGCCATTAGTATAGTCAACGGTTTCAGTTTCATGGAACATTTGAGTTTTAACGCATTTAACGAGGGAACCACTTTTATTGAATCACTTGAAAACTTCCGGCGACGATTCGGGTTTTATCCCAAAGAAGTATTTGCCGATAAGATATACCGAAACCGGGAGAACCTTCAATTCTGCAAGAAAAACGGCATTCGATTTTCCGGGCCGCCACTGGGTCGTCCTCCAAAAGATGAAGAACTTTTGAAAGAACAGCTCCGGCAAGAAAGACAAGATGTTGGAATACGGAATGCAGTTGAAGGAAAGTTTGTTTGGTGAAGGGAAACGGTTTTACAGCCTAGAACGTATAATGGCCCACCTCCCGGAAACAAGCGAAACGGTCATCGCGATGCAATTATTGGTGATGAACCTCGAAAAGAGGCTCCGGCTTCTTTTATTCAATTTTTTCAAGGTACAATTTTGGATGTTTAAAAGACTTTTTGGGAAACTCGAACCAGCAATTTAGACGATTTTTTGAAAACTACTCACCGTTCAGTAAACCCTACTTGATCCATCAGATCCAAGATACCCACAAACAATTCGCAGTTCAGGATGTGGACCTACTTCTGCAGCAATGGCAATTACCAAACTTACCGGGGAACGTATTACACCGATTATAACAGCAGAGTATGCTTTGGCGAATGGATATAGAACGGAAGATAGTGGTACACTGGGAACATTTTTTGCAGCAATAGGTAAGGAATATGGTCTAATTGTGAAAGAGACTACTAATTTTTATGAAGCGAAAAAAATTTTAAAAGACAATTCTAAAAGTATAGTAGTTGCCTCAATGAAAGGACCTGGACCTTTTACTAGATCAAGCGGTCATTACATAGTTTTAGATTCTACTAAAACTGTTACGACGCATGTTTTATGTCCAAATGTAACTGCTAGAAATCATTATTGGTGGGATTTGGAAATAAATTATTGGGGAAATATATATTATATTTTTACGAAGCCTAACTAGTTTTCATTAATGATAAAAAAGGAGGAAGTGATTTAAATGCACAAACGAAAAAGACTATTATTTATAGCTATTTTTGTCATTACATTATTTTGTAATAGTGTAGTCTTTGGAGAAGAGGTAGAGATAAAATTAAATCAGGAAGAATGGAAGGAACTGAATGAGTTTTTTAGCAATTTTTCAGAAGTTTTTCTTAAACCTTTTAAAAAAGGCCAGGTTAGCAACACCGAATTAGTTAGGTTTGGTATTCTTCATAATCTTTGGAATAATTATCAATTATTCCAGCCTTATAATTCCTCGTATTTAAAACTTGATAAAAAATTTGTTGAAACAACAGTTGAAAAATATTTCGGGATAAAATCAATTACTCATGAATCTGTAGGAGATAAGATTTATAAAGATGGATATTATATTATTCCGGTCAGTTCTGGAGAAGCTTATCTGTTTTCACAAGTTACTAAGTTTATTGATATGGGGAATGGATATTATGTTGCATTTCTAAATTTATATATTGCAAGTTCGGGATTTGGTGGAGATCCACATGGTAATTTAAAAACATGGAATAAAGAAAGAGATGGAGATATTCCTAAGTTGTCAAGTAAAATGGTAGCAACCGTAAAAAAAGTCACTTCAAATGGTAGTAGTAGATATATTTTGATTGAATATTTAAGGGATAAATAAGCTAGTTTATTTTTAACTAGTCGGCTCCGAAAATCCATCAGTTAAAAATTTGACAAGATCTAAGCTTAATCGAGAAGTCAAGCATAGATTTCTCGCTAGGTGTACAATTAAGTTCGCAATTTAAAAAATTTGAAACTATCTGTCTCTATTCCTCTATTCATTAACTTTCTTTACTGAAGTTGTTTTCAGAACTAACTTCAAAGCAGAGAGGGTGGACGAAGTCCCCGGGTGAGTCGGGTTTGGGCAAAAAGTGATTTAATCCGGTGAATGCCTAGCTCGGGTAGACGTAGTAGCGAAATTTTCGGAAAAAGACCGTTGCCTTTAATCTGTCGGCCTATTTTTACTCGAAGAAGATGACTGCCGGGGATGCGCCAGCCATCGAAGCAAATCAAGTAAGCAGAAAACCGACCGGCTGGCACTATCCCCTGATTCTACGCTGGGAACCAATAAGGCAGGCGAAAATTGAATCTGCAAACGCAGTAATATCAATACTTTGGGCAACCATAAAATACAGCTAAATTCCGATAAATTGCACCCCGGCAACGGGCTGGCATTTGACTTCCTTTCACCACTTTGGCTTTTGCGCCCAAAAATGCCGGAAAGTTTCCTGCAACACCGGCTTTGCATTCTACTGAATTGCTGATACTTTTTAATTACGTCAATACTCTCGCTTCATTTTTTCAGCGCTGTATTGGACGGAACATGAAAGTTATTTCACAAAAAAAAAATTTCGTTTTGAAATAAGCCTTTATTCCTTGGGCATTCAGAACCGTAGAGTGAAACCTAAAAGCCGTCCAAAAATAATGGCAGTTTTCGTCTTGCGGGCGGCGGAATGCACTTGTAAAGCAGTCACAAGGGCACTCATTGCGCGGTGATTTTGAATTGCTTTTATGAAAAGCTTGGCGAAATCACCTTCCCCAACGCCCCCGGCCAATTTGAGGCGGCCATTGCCGAATTGGGACGGTTGAAACAAAAAAATACTTCCCTGATCTTCGGCTTGGAGGACATTTCCGCTTACGGCAGAACTCTAACGGTCTATTTGATCAAACGGAAATTCAAGGTCAAGCATGTTAACGCCGCTTTAGTAGCCGCCGAAAGAAGAAGCTATAACGTCCTGCATAAAACCGACAGCTTTGACGCCGAATGCGCCGCCAGAGTCCTTTTAAGTAAGTTCGACAAACTCCCGGACGCCGACCCCCAGGACAAGTTCTGGGTGCTGAAAAACCTGGTTGCCAGACGCCGTTTCATTGTGAAGATGAACATTTCCCTTAAAAATCATTTGCATTCGTTTCTTGCGGGTCAACCCCTGCGAAGCTGGCGCGGTATTCGGGCGTAGCTCCGGTTACATACTCCTCAGGAAAACCGATGTCCAGTACGCCAACCAGCGCGGCAACAGGACTTTAAACTCGATTTTTTACAATTTGGCAGTGTTTGTCACCATGATCGCCGGGAAGAACCAGAAGATCATTAATCCCTTCTTTTACGAATACTACCATAAAAAGCTTAAAGAAGGCAAGACTAAGGGACAGGCGTTAAAATGCGTCCAAAGAAGGCTGGTTAATATCATCTGGCGGATGTTGTATTACTACTAGGAATATATCAACCTAAAGAGCGGAAAAAGCCCGATCAAAAATTTGCTAAATAGTTTACCCTCGACCACTCCGGCGGGATGATCGAGAACGCAGGAACGATCATCCCTGCCATCCTAGCCTATCGATCAATATTGCAACTATAGCCGGATTGAGCCAATCGATCACCTGATCTTGTTCACTACAACGGTAAAGAATGGTATAATTTTTATATCAACTGAACCTTGAAAAACCTATAACCCCAACTTAAACTTATTAGGGATTGTGATAACAACCCCTTAAACAGGATTGACCCGAGCGGTAAGTTCTTTGGGTTTTTAATAGGTGCTATACTTGGCGGTTTAAACTCCTATTTATGCGGCGGAGATTTTCTGCAAGGGTTTGTAATGGGCGCGATTACTGGAGCATTAGGAGCAGGTGTAGGAGCTGTTTTAGAGAATACCGCTTTAAATGCATT
>JAAYHS010000081.1 GCA_012735315.1 Bacillota bacterium
GGAAGGGGCGATTCGAATGAAAATAGCCGGTTCCAATATTGAAATGAACAGCCGGCACTATTTGGTTCAGGAACATTACCGCCAGGAAGCGGTCCGGTATTGGCGGGACGAGCCTCCCAAGGGCGGAGCCAAGGAACAACTTAAGGACGCTATTATCGACCGCTTGCAAATCTCCGATCAAGCCAAGGAAGCTTTGCGACAAAAGGACTTTAAATCGATCTCCCGGCTAACCTCGAGCGAGCCGGTGGAGTTGGAAATCAGCGACCGGGACCGCTTGAAGTTAACCCTTTTGGAAAAAATGTTAAGCGCGCTCTTCGGTAAAGAGTTCAAATTTAAAATACCCGAAAAGATCGAACCCGATGAAGAAGGACGACCGGTATTGACGATACCGGCGTCCAACCCGGCGAACCCGGAGGTCCAGCTGCGGGTGGGCTGGGGTTTCGCCTATGACTACCATGAAATATACCGGGAATCGGAGAAACTGTCCTTTGCAGCCAAGGGAAGGGTTCAGACCGCCGACGGCCGGGTGATTGATTTTCAAATCAATCTCCAAATGAGCCGGGAATTTTACCGGGAAAGCGGCATTCAAATCAGGGCCGGAGACGCCGTGTTTTGCGATCCTTTGGTAATCAATTTTGAGGGGATTCCCGGCGGACTCAGCGATCTGAAGTTCAGTTTCGATTTGGACTGCGACGGCACCCTCGACCAAATCTCCTTCACCAACCCCGGCAGCGGTTTTTTGGCGATAGACTTAAATAACGACGGCAAGATCAACGACGGTTCGGAACTTTTCGGCCCGACTACCGGGAACGGTTTTGAGGAATTAGCCAAGTACGATCAGGACGGGAACGGTTGGATCGACGAGAATGATCCGATCTTTCATAAGCTCCGGATTTGGACCAAAGACGAGCAGGGCAATGATCAGTTATTCGCTTTGGGCCAAAAAGGAGTGGGCGCGATTTATCTAGGAAACGTCGCCGCCGAGTTCGGGTTGAAAAACACTGAAAATGAGCTCTTGGGACAAGCCCGCCGGGCCGGGATTTTTTTGAAGGAAGACGGGACTCCCGGAATTGTGCAGGAGATTGATCTGGTGGTGTAAGGGCGAAAATAGGAGAAAATTTACACTGTGGCTGTTTAGTATTTACGGAAAAGTCAAGGCTGAAACGCGCGAAAAAGCGCCGCGCGGCCTTGACTTTTTTTCGATTCAGTGGCAATTAGATGGGTGTGGAGAGTGGCCGGTTAAAGCATACAAAGTCGAGCAAAATTGATAATTCTTGCGGTATTATCGTAAATGTAATTCCAATCGAGTGGTAATTGCTTTCCTATTTTATTAACACGGGTAATCTGTGGATTTTCATCCAAATATTTTTGATCAGCTTTACCTTGGTTATGAACTAGACAATTTCTAGTAGCTCGAAATTCATTAAGGAATTTTGCCCCTTCAGGATACTTGTTAATGATAAAAGCTTTAATATTTGTTTGCACTATCTCATTTAAAAAATCTTCTAAAGCCGATGAAATATTAATTACAGTAGTTTCTAAGATTAACCTATTAGATGTAACTTCCCAATCATTTGAGAGACGGTTCAAATGTATTATAGCCCAGGTTTCAGAGGTATTTGGATTTTTAGCTGCTCCAAAGATTTTGTTTGTAACCTTCGATAATTCTCCAATCAGACTCGCTATATCCCATGGAATATTAGAAAGGAATAAATGATCAATTTTGTTATTGATTGAGCAAAAAATTAGGTCTTTTCCTAAAACTGCAAGAAAAGCTATATTAAACGCATTTACTATTAATTGACTAAGTTTTTCATAAACATTTTCCATGGAAAATTCCTCCTAAAATTTTAAGAGTCTTGGGGTAGATAGAGAGAAAACGACAGAACGCGGCATGAAGGTGGGTGGTGGACTGAGCAAAGTTGGATAATGTCTGTTATGTCATAGGTTACGGCCAACCTGATTCACAATTGGACGTTGACATCAACGCAATATTATTTAAAGGCTGCTCTTTCCAGGAGTGATAAAGCGATTTAACCCGGGGTCATTTCACCCGTTTGATTTCCACTTGAACTTCCCGATCCAGTTCCTTAACCATCTGCATTAACTGTTGGTGCTCGAGACGATTCGCTTCGAAATCACGCCGATTTTCTTCAATGTGAGTATCAAGTTTCTGTTCCACTCTATCAATCTTATCATTTAATAATTGCAACCCTTCGCCGAAAGTCCGGAACTGGGCTCGTAAATCCTCCAACAATACCGCTACTTTGTTATCATCCATAAAAAATCACTCCTTAAAGATTGCCTTGATACATTTTATCATAATTTTAGGTGAAAAACAAAAGACCACTCCAAACTCCTATTTCTTAAGGAATAAAGTATTGCAGTTAGCTCAAGGAAGATAGCTACGGGCAGACCCACTTGAAACTTTCAGAACTACAGCAAACAAAATATACAAAAATTTCGCGCTCCGGCACCCTCTCCATGAGCTAACCTCATTGAAAAACTTCGCTCGGAGAGGGCAGGGGTGAGGTTGGTTTTAGGCCATCTTTACGCTGGTGGAATTCGTCAGATGCAACAAGATTATGTCGGCCGAAATTTTGTTATGAACTAAAGATAAATTGCAAAAGAAATTGAAAGAGCAAAAAATGTAATGAAATACTGGCTTTTTTGCGGTAAAATTAAAGTAGTAACTTCTAGCTGGGATAATGTTACAAAGTTTGAAGCAGAATTTACGAAGTTAATTATCGCTTACTAGGGGGCAAAGATGGATGAAGTATCTTAACAACCGGGTCGAAGACATTAAAATCGCTTATATCGGCGGCGGATCCCGAGGGTGGGCTTGGAAGCTCATGGCGGATCTGGCCTTGGAACCCGACTTATCGGGAAGAGTTGATTTATATGATATTGATCTTGAAGCGGCCCATGACAATGAGATCATCGGCAATAAACTGACTGCCAGGGATGGAGTCAAGGGAAAATGGAGGTATCGAGCGGTCCCGACTCTTGAGGAAGCCATCGACGGGGCCGATTTTATCGTGATTTCCATTCAACCCGGCACTTTTAAAGAGATGGCCTCCGACGTCCATCTCCCGGAACGCTACGGTATTTATCAGTCGGTAGGAGATACGGTGGGGCCGGGCGGACTGTTCCGGGCCTTGCGAGCGATTCCGATTTATCGGGAATTTGCTTTAAAAATAAAGGAACTTGCGCCCCAGGCTTGGGTGATCAATTATACCAATCCGATGTCCCTTTGCCTTAAAACCCTCTACCGGGTATTTCCTGAAATCAAGGCTTTCGGCTGTTGTCATGAAGTATTCGGCACTCAGGACGTATTGATTAAGATGCTCCAGACCAAACTGGGGGTCAAGGAAGTGACCAGGGATGAGCTCCGGATCAATGTTCTCGGCATTAACCATTTCACCTGGATTGACGCTGCTTCATACCGGGGAATCGATCTTTTCCCGCTTTACCGGGAGTATGTTGACGAGAACTATGAGAACGGGATCGAAGGTGAAGGAGAAGAAAACTGGCGCAATAATGTTTTTAAATCGGCCCAACGGGTTAAGTTTGATCTCTTTAAGCGATACGGGCTGATTGCCGCCGCCGGAGACCGGCATTTGGCCGAGTTTCTACCTTCGAGTTGGTACTTAAAGGATCTGGAAACCGTTAAGCGCTGGAAATTCCGATTAACCACGGTCGACTTCCGGATTAAACGTCAGGAAGAATTGGAGCTGAAACGAAAACGGATGATCAACGGCGAGGAAGAGATCAAATTGGAAGCTTCCGGCGAAGAAGGGGTCCGCCAAATAAAGGCGTTGTTGGGATTGGGAGACGTGATCACCAACGTCAACCTGCCTAACCGGGGACAGATGTCGGATATGCCTTCAAACGCCGTAGTTGAGACTAATGCCTTGTTTACCAGAGACCGTGTTCAGCCGGTGTTGGCCGGTGCGTTTCCTCCGGACGTGCAGCAATTGGCGATCAGGCATGTCTGGAATCAAGAAACGATCCTGAAGGCGGCGTTAACCAAAGATCGGGAGTTGGCATTCAGAGCCTTTGTCAATGATCCGCTGGTAACGTTGGATCTCCGAAGCGCCCGGGAGTTGTTTGATCAAATGTTATTGAATATTGAAAGTTACCTGCCGGGATGGAAGTTATCAGGAATTTAAAAATTAGATTTGCGGTAATATGTTTCATTAAAAGTTTGTTATAATAACACGGCATCCCATCGTTTCAACGGTGGGATTTTTGTTTCCATTGTTAAACAATTTGTAATCAGCGTTTAACAAGAATTCAACTATAGAGCCGCTGTTTGAGTGTAAAATATGGTTAGAGGGAATGTTTTGTAAAGTTAGTTTAGTTTTAAATAAAATGGGTTTGATTACAAGGAGGAGATTCTGATGGAAACCGGGGAATCGCTGATGTTAAACAGGAAGCTGTTGGAAGAGAAACTTATCGGGACCGAATTGGCCGACTACCAACCGGAGGTCTTAAATTATCCCGAAAGAATCATTCAATTCGGTGAAGGGAATTTTTTAAGAGGTTTTGTTGACTGGATGATACATCAGGTCAACAAAAAAGGGCTTTTTAAAGGCAGAGTGGTAGTGGTGCAGCCGCTCCCCCACGGGCGGGTCGCCAATTTGAATCAGCAAGACGGACTATATACCCAAATTTTACGCGGGACCCAGAATGGGCAAATCGTTGACCAACGAGAGATAATCCCGGTAATTAGCCGGGGATTGAACCCCTATACCGAATGGGATGAAGTTTTAAAATGCGCGGAAAACCCCGAGATTGAATATATAGTTTCCAATACCACGGAAGCGGGCATTTGTTATGACCCGAACGACAGATTATTCGATAATCCTCCGGCGTCTTTCCCGGCAAAAGTTACCGCCTACCTTTTCCGGCGCTATCAATATTTTCAAGGGGATCCCGATAAAGGGATGATCTTGTTGCCCTGCGAGTTAATCGACAGAAACGGGGATAACTTGAAACGGATTGTGTTGCGGTTGGCATCGGAATGGGATCTGCCGGAAGATTTTATAAATTGGCTCAATAACTGTAATCATTTCTTAAATACTTTAGTGGACCGGATCGTCACCGGCTATCCCTTCAAGGAAGCCGATCAACTCCGGCGGGAGTTGGGGTATACGGACCAAAACCTGAACACCGGGGAAATCTTTCACCTTTGGGTGATTGAGGGAGACGCCAAACTACAAGAGAGGCTGCCGTTTACCCAGGCCGGTTTGAATGTCAAATGGGTCAAGGATCTGACTCCCTATCGCACCAGAAAAGTGAGAATTCTGAACGGAGTCCATACATCGGCGGTGGCCGTGGCCTACCTTTCCAACATCGAGCTGGTGCGCGACGCGATCCACGACGGCAAAGTCGGTAAATTCATGCATGACGTGGTTTTTGAAGAGATTATCCCCGCCTTGGATCTGGATTCTAACGAGCTTCAAGGTTTTGCCAAAGATGTCTTGGAACGGTTCAATAATCCGTTCATCGATCATAAATGGTCCGATATTTCGTTGAACTCCACCTCCAAGTTTCAAGCCCGAGTGCTTCCCTCTTTAAAAGAGTACGTGGCCAAAACCGGCCACCTGCCGAAGCGGTTGACTTTTTCACTGGCAGCTTTAATCGCCTTTTACTATGGGACCGAGATCCGGGATAACCGGTTGGTAGGTCATCGGGCCGGCCAAGAGTACTTAATCCAGGATGATCGAGATACTCTGGAGTTTTTCAAAGATATCTGGACCCGTTATCAAAAGGGCGAACTCAGTTTAGTCCAAGTCACCAC
>JAAYHS010000082.1 GCA_012735315.1 Bacillota bacterium
ATATTACTCCGATTAGAATTCGAAAATGATTCATAAATTTTCGGTTCCGATTACTTAACTACTTTTTGGAGAAACATAAATGTCGGAGATTATTCTCAATAAGCTGCTACCGCCTCGGGCCGGCAAAGGTTTGATTAAAAGACCGCGGTTGTTGGAAATGTTTAAACAGGCGCAAACGAAAAAGCTTATCCTGATAACCGCGCCGGCCGGGTATGGGAAAACCACCCTGATGCTGCAACATTTGGAGGAGATAAACAAGCCCTATCTTTGGTATAAGCTTGATTCCTACGATAATGATCCCATTACATTTTTGAACTATCTGCTTAGTGGTATTCGCCGGCATTATCCGGAGTTTGCCCAAAAGACTTTGTATTCGGAGAAAGTTAAGGAGGCCGCTGTCAATCCACGAATGGCGGCCACAGTACTAATTAATAATCTGGCGGTGACAGCCAGGAATGGTTTGATAATATATTTTGATGATTATCATGTTATTCAGGAAACGCTGATTCATAATTTGCTTCAGGAACTACTACCGCTTCTTCCCGACGGTATTCAAGTGGTACTCGCCGGGCGTACTGCGCCTCCGTTAAATCTATCCCGATATCAAGTTTCCGGTTCAGTATTAACTCTTGAAAAAGATTCACTCCGATTTGATCTGGAAGAAGTCAGATCTTTTCTTTCTCAACAAGGGATCCGTTTATCTAAGGAAAGAGTGTTCGACTTGGATCGGAAAACTGAAGGCTGGCCCGGGGCATTAAGTTTATTAACCGGCTCCCGCCAAGGGATATTAAAAGAGACTTGTTGGAAATTAAGTGATGTATATGAATACCTTGCTTCGGAAGTCTTTGAACACCAGCCGGAAGATATACGTGAATTTTTAGTATTAACATCGATTTTGGATGAAATGACCCCTGAGATCTGCAATCTTCTTCTGGAAATTGATAATTCTCAACAAATATTTAACTTGCTGGAATCGCAACAGTTATTTTTGATTTCCCTTTCCGGCGTTAAAAAAGCATACCGTTATCATCAACTATTTCGCGAGTTTCTCCTTGAGCGTCTCGGTGGACGGCGTAGCCAAGCCGCCCATAAAGCTGGTAAGATATTTCATGAACAAGGGGACATTGAACTGGCGGTTAAATACCTGATTATGGCTGGAATTGACTCTGACACGGGGAGAGTGTTAAAAGAAGCTGCCCTGCAAGCTATGCATCAAGGGCGGTGGCTCACGGTAGCCCGGTGGCTGGAGCAAATTAATGAATTGGAAATAGCTGTAAACCCTTGGTATAGCTTATTCAAAGCCCAGGTTGAGATTTACCGTGGTGAACTTGATCAGGCGGAATATTGGGGGATTAGGGCTGAAACAGGGTTTAACAAGGAAGGTAATATTTCCGGGAGCTTGGAAAGCAAGATCTTACTGGCGAGAATTTTACGCTGCCGGGGACGGTATCAACAAAGTCTTGCCTTGTTGAATCAAGTATCTCAAAGGCTACCCTTAGCGGAGTTTGAAATCCGGTTTGATGTTCCTTTGGAGATTGCTTTATGTATGACCATGATGGGACAGCTTCGGGAAGCGGAAATAGTATTAATTAATGCGCTTGATAAAGCTAAAGCCCGGAATGACCGCTTTGTCATCTCTTTTTTGGCGGAAGGTTTGGGGAATGTTTATTTTATTCAAGGAAAATATTCTTTTGCGTTGCATAGTTACAATTTTGGGCTCCGGGTTTCACCTGACCAAAATCTTCCCAATTACTATGTTCAAGATCGGATAGCGGATATTTATAAGGATTGGGGGCAACTTGATCGCGCTCTGGAACTCGCCAAGTTGAACGTTGCCTTTAAAGAAAAAATGGGACTGTCGGAAGCGCTCCCGTCGTCTTATAGCCAATTAGCTTCGATCCATGCCGAGTATGGCGAGTTTGAATTAGCCGAAGAATATGGCCGCCGGGCAGTGGAAGCTTCCAAAAAAACAAATGGTGACCGCCATTTTTATATAATAAATCGGGCGATGTTAGCCTGGATCTTATTAATGCGACAGAAATTATCCGAGTCCCGGATTTTGGCTGGCGAAACCTTTCGAGAAGCGGCGCTGGACGGAGGATTGGCCAAACCTCTCTCGGAATATGTTTTCGGAATTGTACTACTCCAAGCAGGGGAATTGGAAGCAGCTAAGGAAAGACTGGAAAATTCAGCAGCGGATTTAGCCCGAATGGGCGCTAACATAACCCTCTGTCACGCATATAAAGCTATGTCCTGGTTAAGCCATTTACGCGGAGAGACGGAATCTTTCTTAACCTATGCTCATAAATATCTTGAATTAGCGGCCAAATTAAATTTTGTCCGTGGTTATCTCCCAGCCACTTACGACCAGCTTGAACCGATTTTAAAATATGGCCTAATTGAAGGCGTCGAGACGGGTTTGATCCAACAAATCTTGGTACAACTCGGAGAAAAAGCGCTAAATCTTCTGGAAGAACTATTGGGTTATCCCGATAAAAAAATACACGCCAGGTTAATGCCACCTTTAAAGCAGATCGGCGGCGAAGCTTGCGAAAGGATACTTCGTCTTGTGGATAATAATTCCGGACGATTAACTAATTACACCGGAATTCCGGTAACAACCGAATCCGAGCAGCAATTTTCACCGGAAAGATCCAATTTGCAGTTGTTTACCTTCGGTGTGTTCCGGGTTTTTTGTAATGACATTGAAATTACGGCAACCAATTGGCGCACTATGAAAACCCGCGATCTTTTAGCTTATTTGGCCCATCAGAACCAACCGGTGAACAACCGTCAAATATTAGAAGATCTCTGGTCCGATATGGACCCAAATAGGGCTTTGACCAATTTCCATAGTACGCTTTATTATTTGCGTCAGGTATTGCGTAAGTTCACCGGTAAAGATCTGATCATCTATAGTAAAAAACAGTATCAACTTTTACCCGGCAGTATAAGTACGGATCGCCGCCAATTTGAAGATGCAATCAGGCAGATTCAAAAAAAATCCATTGACCATTCGATGTTAACTTTGATCGAGAAAGCGCTGGCCCTTTATCAAGGCGATTACTTAGGCGATCTCGATTATTTCTGGTTAATTCCAATTCAAGAAGATCTTAAAAATAAATATATCGATTTAACGCGAAAAACTGTCAATTACTATTTAGAACAGCGTCAATATTCCCAAGCAGTAACGCATCTACGCAGATTAGCCAAGTTTCAACCTTATTCCGAAGAGAATCTAGTTTTATTGATGACTGCTTTAGCCGGGATGGGCGATTTGCAAGGATTAAAAGAACAGTACCATATATTTGAGAAAAATATTTCGGAAGATCTGGGCTTAGCGCCTTCTGCCGACACCAAACTACTGTATCTGAAATTATGCAATAACAATTTCGATTAATCTTTATCGATAAACTTAAATATATTATCTGGGAGTGTATCAATATAGCGGAGATTATCATTACGAAGCTGATAGCCCCACGGATAGAGGCGGGATTGATAAATAGAACCGGTTTAACCGGCGCCCTTCAACAAGCCAAGGCCCACCGGTTGTTTCTGTTAGCTGCGCCGGCCGGTTATGGGAAAACAGTTTTAATCCGTCAATATCTTGCCGGTTTAGACAAACCATTTGTATGGTATCAGCTTGATCGTTATGATAAAGATCCGGTCACCTTTATGGAATATCTTTTTGCCGGTATTCGCCTTCATTTTCCTGATTTCGGCAAGAATATCGACCCCAAGAAAGCAGCGGCCAATCCTAAATTAGCGGCTTCAGCTTTGGCCGACAGTTTTTCAGATATAGCCAATCGAGGCGGATTAGCCTTGGCTTTGGATGATTATCATGAGATTAACTCAGCGCAAATTGATCAACTTCTGCAAGAAATCATCCCTAACCTCCCTTTAGGTATCCAAATCATTATTGCCGGCCGTTTACCGCTTCCTTTCGATATTTCTCCTTCGATCATGGCTAACGAAGCGACTATCTTAGGTGTAAACGAGCTCCGGTTTAATCTGGAAGAAACTAGTTCTCTTTTATCTCAAAGGAGGATAAAGGTTTCCGAAAAGGTCATTGCCGAATTGACTGAAAAGACCGGTGGGTGGCCGGCGGCGCTTTGGTTTGTCAATGATCCCGACACCGCCAATTTATTGGCGGAAGGCGGTAATCATGAAACAATTCATAATTACCTGGCATCGGAAGTATTTGAATTTCAACCGGAAAAGATCCGGGATTTCTTATTGTCCACTTCCGTATTGGAGACGCTGGTCCCTGAAATTTGCGATCAATTGCTTAACCGGAAGGACTCTCGTTGGATCCTTTCTTTCCTGGAAAAACAGCAATTGTTCTTGTCCCGCCTTTCCGGTTCACTCACGGAATATCGTTATCATCAATTTTTTCGGAAATTTTTATTGGAGAGGCTCGGGGAAAGACGCTTTCAACTGTTGCGCCGGGCTGGAAGGCTGGCCCGAATTGGGGGAAATATCGACCAAGCGATGGAATATATGATTGCTGCCGGAGTCGATTCTGAAACTCTGACGGTGTTCAAGGAAGCCGGTTTGAAGGCATTGCGTCAGGGACGTTGGCTGACCGTAGCCCGTTGGCTAGAAAATCTTACCGAAGCGCAAATCGCTGCCGAGCCTTGGTTAAGTTTTTTTAAAGGTCAGGTTTTAACCTACCGGGGACAAATGAGCGAAGCGGAACTATGGGCGATTCAGGCGGAAAAAGGATTTAGAATGGCTGGAGAGCAATCCGGTATCATTGAGAGCCGAATTCTGCACGCCAGAATTTTACGTTCCCGGGGTTGCTATCGAAAGAGTATCGAGCTCCTGGAGGAAGCCGCTACAAATTTACCGTCGGAAGCAAAAGAACAATTTGATCTTATATTAGAGAAAACCCTTTGCCTAATCATCATGGGCAGACTGCAAGAAGCGGAAACGATTCTTTGCAAAACTCTTGATGAAGCTAAAAAACGCGATGATCAATATTTCATCGCCCATCTGGCGGAAGGATTAGGAAATGTTTATTATCTTCAAGGGAAGTATTTTTCAGCAATGAACAGCTATCAATGGGGACTTCGGATATCCCCGGATCGATTTTTACCCGGCTATTACATGCAAGACAGTATCGCCGATATCTATAAGGATTGGGGCCAATTGGACCAGGCGCTCGAATTCGCCAAGCGCAATGTGGAACTCAAGGAGAGATTCGGCCTAACGGAGGCATTGCCTTCGGCTTACAATCAACTAGGGTACGTATATTTTGAGATCGGGGAGATAACCCGCGCCAATGAATACTTTCGCCGTGGAGTTGAGGCCGCCAGGCAAGCCAATCAAGACAGGTATTTTAATACATTAAACAACGCCTATTTAGGTTGGGTTTATTCCATGCAAGGAGATTGGGTTAAGGGAAGAGCCATGGCGGAAAAAGCTTTTATCGATGCCAAAGAACTGAGTGGCCTGGCTTATCCAGTTTGTCAAATGATTTTAGGAACGATTCTCGTTCAAACCGAAGAAACGGAGCGAGCCCGGATAATGTTGGAAGAATCCGCCCTAGTTTTAGAGGAAATGGGTGTTTGGGTGCAGCTTTGCAACAATTACAAAGCTTTGGCTTGGTTGTATGATCAATTAGGGATGACCAAAAAGTTTCAAAATTGCGCCCGGAGATATTTGCAACTGGCGTCAAAACTCAATTATATCCGGGGGTTTCTCCCGTTCACATATCATCTTTTACGGCCGATCCTGAAGTTTGGGCTGATTAAGGGCTTGGAAGTTTCCTTTATCCAGCGGATTCTGGTTCAGCTTAAAGAAAAATCCCTGGAACTTCTGGATGAATTGGCCCTTGACCCTGACCCGGAGATTCGGAAAAGGATTATGCCGCTTCTTACGGAAATCGGTGGTGAAGAAGCAGTTAAGATCCGCCGGACAGTAGATGAAAAATCGAACAGACACAGGATAAAACGAAAAATACTCCTTAACCAAATTGAGGTTCAGCCGGAGAAAAACCCCACTCCTATTTTGCGAATCCGGATGTTCGGCCCGTTTCAGGTTTTCTGCCGCAATACTGAAATTACCTCTGATAATTGGCGGACTATCAAGTCCAGAGACCTTTTAGCATACCTGATACATCAAGACCGACCGGTTAACACCGACCAGATTATCGAGGACCTATGGCCAAATCTGAATTCCGACAAGGCCTCCGCTGTTTTTCGCAGTAACCTTTATTATTTACGTAGGACATTAACTAGGTTTATTGATGAAGAACTGATTATTCGCGGAACGAAATGTTATCAACTCCGGCATGGAAGTGTAGTTACCGACCGGTGTGAGTTTGAGAAGATGGCGGGTGAATTTTTAAGAAAACCGATTACGGATTCTATCATAGATAAGCTTGAGGAATCTATAGCGCTCTACCGGGGTGATTATTTAGCCGATCTTGATTATCCTTGGGTTTTGCCTATTCAAGAGGAACTAAAAAACATGTTATTTGAGATCAAGCGGCGTTTATCCATTTACTATTTTGAACATAAAGATTACCGGAAGGCGGTCGATCATTTACGGCAATTAATGGCGGTTAAGCCGTTTTCCAAAGAAAATCTCGCATTGTTAATGAGATCCCTTGCCCAAATAGGGGACATTCAGGGAGTAAAGGAACAATACCTTATATATGCCAAAAAAGTTTTTGAAGAACTAGGTTCGTCTCCATCTGTGGAAATCAAAACTCTATATAATGATCTCTGTAATAGGAAAAAAGCAGTTTCTCAAAAAGAGAAATTTTCCACATCCAAACCTTCATCTTCTATAAATGATGATAATGGAGGTATTGAAACCACAAATTAACAGTTGATGGTTGATTTTTTTATTGCTTGGCTTAATCTAAAAGTTTCTCTAGAGGAATTTCAAAATTGCTTGGCTTAATCCAAAAGTTTCTCTAGAGGAATTTTAAAACTCTTTTACTAGATTTTTTGATGATGGCTTGGTGTCGGGAAAGATAGTCAACCTGCGATGGGTTTAAAAACCCGGAAAAGGTAAAAGCAACCGTCTATCTTAACGGTTGCTTTTAGTGTAAAAGAGCTGATACTGTAAAAAGAGAGGTTATAGTTTATTCAAAACGATATGATAATTGGGTATTCCTGAATTACCTTCAGTTATTTCTAGAGCAGGGAGATCTATTTGCCAATTACAGGTAATCGAAGTAGGGGTTATTGAGGTGGAGTCTAAATTTATTACCGTCAAATCTTCGGTCATACAAAGTAAAGTTACGCTTTGACCCGCCCCCCAAATAAGGCTATTATTCATATCCGGGTATGAGTTTGGATTCCAACCAAAATTATAGGTAGCGCCAATACCCATAAAAGTTATAGTTCCGGAATACGAAAAAACGTCAAACCCTTTTATTTTGACTTTTTGGGGGTTCGCCGGAATCGAGATGGATATTGTCTCGCCAGCGAGATCTCCCGGATCCCCTTCCGGTGCGCTAGGAATGGTTCCTTCCCAGGTTCCAACCAACCAATTTCCATCAGTTGGATTACCACTTCCGCCGCTACCGCTACCACCACCACAGCCCACAATAAGAGCGCTTGCAAACAAGAGACCTAGTAAAATCAATAAATATTTTTGTTTCATAAAAAATCACTTTCCTTTCATTATTTTGTTGATAAAAAGTAGATTACCGCTACCGATACAAGTCAAAACTTTGTTGAATGATTTTACGAAGTTCCACTTTGTTCCTCCAAGAATTATTTATTAGGCCCTTTCTTAAACCTTAAAACGGCAAGTAAGAGCCCTTCCTTATGGTATAAAGGGATAATTTAATTATAGACCCGTGATACTAAACAAAATATAAACAAATATTCATTACGAGTCACGGTTGGGGATAAGATCGAAGATCGGGACTGAGGATCTGGAAGTTCGGTGATGTCCAGGGAGTAAAGGAACAATATCTTAGATATGCCCCTTCAATTATTTCACCATAGGGTATTGTATAGCCTAGCCGCTTCCGTCGGAGGGCTTATTCCATATTCATCCCGGTAAGCGTCGGCCATTTTTTGATAATGCCGGAATTAACATTATCCTGCTGTTTACAAAATGCCGGCTCGAAGATAAAAAATGGGAACCGCTATGAAATCCGCAGGTTTTGTTAAGCCTGTGGGTTTTTGTTGTGCGCGACGGTTCAAGCATTGTATTCGGTTGATTTGATAGAGATTGCTCTTTAAACGTAGGTTCTTCTCATGTTGTTTTAAGTGAAGGTTTAAGTTGGACGGATTATACTTTTTCTGTTCGTTTTAAGGTGACTGATGTTTCCATTCAAACGGGGGTTCTTGTTCGGGCAAATCCCGCCGTCGAACTAGAAGACCGAAAATTTTTTCAGATAGCTTTATACGGTGATAAGTTACGCTTGATACGTATTGTGGATGGTAGTTCATCGACAGTTGAAACAGAAGTTAAAAACTATTCAAAAGATACTTATTACAATTTAAAGGTAATTGTAAATAAGGAGAATATCAAAATTTATTTTGAAAATGAATTAATGATTGAACGTGATTATCCGGATAATAAAATCACCTCCGGGAGTATAGCTCTCTCAAGCTTTGGAGATTATACTTATTTTGATGATATTGTTGTAACTACGCCTTAATACTATTTTTTCAACCCCTATGTAAATCGTTGGAATTGAAGAGAGAACCCTATCGATGGTTAAAAAAGCCTGTCATTAATAATGAACAGGCTTTTTCTTATGTGCGCGCGGCATGGGCGCAATCTAAACGGTGAAAGTCCGAAGTCCACCCTGGTAGTGGGAAGGAAGCTGAACACCTTGTCAGTTACCGGCTTGCTTTTGCACAGTGATCATCGTTTTCGCCGGACCGCTGAAGAGCA
>JAAYHS010000083.1 GCA_012735315.1 Bacillota bacterium
ATGATGGTCCGATTGATTAACTTAAAGAACCCAATGATCAGATCATGTAATTGTTGTTCCGGAGAAGAATTTTTATCAACTAGTTTTTGATATTCAACCTCAAATCTCTTTATGACTGAGTCGGCGTAAGCATCGATCAACGCTTCTTTGTTGGCGTAATCTTTGTATATTACCCCAACGCTGACCCCGGCCTCCTTGGCTATATCTTGCATGGTAGTCTTGTCAAGTCCGAATCTGCTTACCAGCTTCATAAAGGCTTTTAAAATTTCGGTTTTACGATCATCGTGCATTATTGATCCCTCGTGAATATGTTAAGAAAATATTCATTGTTTTAATATTCTCATATTAACCGGTAGTCTAATTTTTGTCAAGGGTGTTTACCAAAAATAAATGATCGGCAAACTTAAGACATCGGTTTTTATTCAGGTCAATCTTTAAAATGAACTTTTCCTGATTTGCCAGACATTAAGAAAGAGGTAAAAATAAGGCTAAGGCCATTATAACGCCGGGTATGCATTAAAGAGTTATTATTCAAAGTTCGCCAAGTTATTCGCCAACTGGACCATTCTGCCGAGGGTACTATTAACCACTAATTCCATTCGGTTTCTACATACGATCTTCACATAATAAAGCTATTATAAATGTAAACACAAGTTTCCGGGGGAGGACGCGGGTGTTCATGGTAATCATCGGCCTTAAAATGTTGGATTTGTTCCCGTGGTCGCGCAAATTTAACGTTAGTTCTCAGCAGCAAATTTAATCATCGGATGCTTAAAATCAACGCAGTTTTGAAATTGATGTTTACCGACCGGCCGGTGGCGGAGATTGTTGCGGGGGATGATATAATAGATTAGGGAAGGGGCTATTTTACGTTCCGCGTTCCGGGTTTCGCGTTCCGGGTTTCGGGTTCCGCGTTCCGCGAGTGATTGTCCGTCAAGTGGGTTAAAAGAATCACGGCGAAGCGGTGGTCGTTAGCATGGACGGTTTTTTGATATAATTGACTTCGGTTGCGATTATGAGTGCGAATAGCGGGGCGAAATTTGAGGTGGAGGTTGAACGAGATGGCTAAGAAAGAATCTTTAAAAATCGAAGGAATGTCGTGCGCGGCTTGCGCTTTGAGGATAGAGAAAAAATTGACTAAATTGTCCGGCGTTAAAGGAGCGAACGTCAATTTTGCCACGGAAACGGCAACGGTGGAATTTGACGACCGGTTGCTCGACAAAGAGCAATTGGAAGAGGCCGTCAAGGAACTGGGCTACGGAATCCGGAAAGAGAAAACCTCCGGACCAACAAAGACGGAGCTGAACATTTCCGGGATGACCTGCGCCGCCTGTTCCACCAAAATCGAACGCAAACTGAGTAAAACCGAAGGAGTCATCAAAGCTACGGTTAATTTAGCCACCAATAGGGCGACGGTCGAATACGATCCCGCCAAGATAAAAGTCGCCGACTTAATCAAGGTCGTTGCCGATTTGGGTTATGGAGCCAAGCCGGTGGAAACGGTGGATCAGGACCGGGAAAAGGCGGAACGGGAGCGGGAAATTAAGGGCTTGCGAAGGGAGTTGCTCCTGGCCGCAGCTCTCAGTTCGCCGTTGATCCTGGCGATGTTGTTGAGCATGATCGGAATCGATATTCCCTTTTTACATGATTGGCGGTTTCAATTGGCGTTGGCAACGCCGGTCCAGTTCATCATCGGATTTCGGTTTTACCGGAATTCTTACTATGCGCTCCGGGCCAAAAGCCCCAATATGGATGTGCTGGTAGCCATGGGGACGACGGCGGCCTATTTTTATAGTCTTTATAATTCCTTTTTCCAAGAGCTGATGCCGGGAATGATGATGAAGGATCTTTACTTTGAAGCGGCAGCGGTAATCATCACCCTGATTTTGCTCGGTAAATATCTCGAAGCGGTTGCCAAAGGGAAAACCTCGGAAGCCATTAAAAAACTGATGGGGCTTCAGGCTAAAACCGCCAGGGTGATCCGGGACGGAGCCGAAATGGACATCTCTATTGAAGAGGTCGCCATCGGTGAGGTAATCGTGGTCCGTCCCGGCGAGAAAATCCCGGTGGATGGGGAAATTATCGACGGCAGTTCCGCGGTGGATGAATCGATGCTTACCGGCGAGAGCTTGCCGGTGGAAAAGAAAGTCGGGGATCTGGTTATCGGCGCTACCATCAACAAGTTCGGCACTTTTAAATTTAAAGCGACTAAAATCGGCAAAGAAACGGTCTTATCTCAAATAATCAAAATGGTGGAAGAGGCCCAGGGCTCCAAAGCCCCGATTCAAAAGATCGCCGACCAGGTTTCCGGTGTTTTCGTCCCGGTAGTGTTGGGAGTGGCGGCGCTTACTTTTAGCATCTGGTATTTTGGGTACCATGATCTGACTAAAGGGATCATTAGCGCCGTATCGGTATTGGTAATCGCCTGCCCTTGCGCCCTGGGATTGGCCACCCCAACCGCGATCATGGTTGGGACCGGAAAAGGCGCTGAGCAAGGGATCCTGATTAAAGGCGGCGAGTATTTGGAAACCGCTTATAAAATCAACACCGTCGTCCTGGATAAGACGGGGACGATTACCAAAGGCCGGCCGGAAGTGACCGATATCGTTCCCCTGGCCGGTTCGGATCGGACTGAAATACTCCGTTTGGCCGCCATCGCCGAGAAAAAGTCGGAACATCCGTTAGGGGTGGCGATCTTTGAAACCGCCAGGGGAGAGTTGGGAGAGATTCCCGATCCCGAACAGTTCACGGCCATCCCCGGCCGGGGAGTAACGGCCGTAATCGAAGGCAAAAGAGTTTTGGTCGGGACCAGGAAGTTAATGGCCGAGCAAGGAGTTGATCCTCAAGAATATGAATCCCGTTTGGGAGAGTTGGAAGACCAAGGGAAGACCGGGATGCTAATGGCGGTGGAGGATAAACTGGTAGCGTTAATCGCTGTCGCCGACGTGATTAAGGATACCTCGGCGGAAGCCATCCGGGAACTAACCGGACTGGGGATCGAGGTCTATATGATTACCGGGGATAACCGGAGAACCGCCCGGGCCATCGCCGAGCAGGTCGGCATCGAAAATGTTCTGGCGGAGGTCTTGCCGGAAAACAAGGCCGAAGAGGTTGAAAAACTAAGAAGTAAAGGGAGAGTAGTCGCCATGGTCGGCGACGGGATCAATGACGCTCCGGCGTTAGCCACCGCCGATATCGGGATGGCCATCGGCACCGGCGCCGACATCGCCATGGAAGCGGCGGATATCACCTTGATGCGCGGGGATCTCCGGTCGATCGTCACCGCGATTCGGCTTTCCCGGAAAACAATGACCAAGATTAAACAGAACCTTTTCTGGGCTTTTATCTATAACACGATTGGGATTCCTTTCGCGGCTGTGGGAATGCTCAATCCGATCATCGCCGGCGCGGCGATGGCCTTCAGTTCGGTCTCGGTGGTGACAAATTCCTTGAGTTTAAAGAGGTTTAGGTGATTCTTTTAATTTCGTTCCGCGTTCCGAGTTCCGGGTTCCGCATTCCGAGTTCCGAGTTCCGCGTTCCGAGTTCAGCGGAGCGGTGTTCGTTCTCGTAATCGTTATTCTTATATTTGATTTGATTCGTCTTCTTCGATTACGGATTACTGCATCCAATTTCAATAAGGAGGAATTCTCATGAATAAAGTGGCGACGGTCTTAAAGGTCGAAGGCATGTCCTGCCGGCATTGCGTGAACAGTATTAACAAAGCCGTAGGCGAACTGAAAGGGGTTGACAAGGTGGCAGTCGACCTGAAAGCCAAGACGGTGACGGTCGATTATGACCAAGAACAAGTGGGGTTGGACCGGATCAAGGAAGTCATTGAAGATCAGGGCTACGAAGTTAAATGACCCGGCGGCCATGAACCCCGTAACGGGATTGGTGATTATGGCGACGGCATCAAAAGGCCGTCGTTTAATGTAAGGAGGGAATTCGGCGGCGATTACCGATCACAAAATCTTAGTCGTCGATGATGAACCGAACATCGTCCAATAAATTGATTGACATTTCGAGCGATTAGGATTATAATTTAAACATTAGTAAACCGATAGGTTATATTATATATTAATTAAATTATAATAGTAATATTACCTTATCAAGAGAGGTTGAGGGACTGGCCCGATGAAATCTCGGCAACCCGGCGGTTTTCCCGCCGAAGGTGCCAATTCCTGCGAAACTAAGTTTCGACAGATAAGGGGTGATTAAAGAGATTAAATGATCGATCTTAAAGGGCCCCTTCTGCTGAAGGGGTTTTGTTTTAAGAAAACCATAAACGAGGAGGAGTATTTATGTCCCGAAATTATCATTTGGAAACTCTAGCGGTCCATGCGGGGCAGGAGCCGGATCCGGCGACCGGATCGCGCGCGGTCCCGATTTACCAGACAACCTCATATCAATTCAAGAATACCGAACATGCGGCGAATTTATTCGCTTTAAAAGAGTTCGGCAATATTTATACCCGGTTAATGAACCCGACCACGGACGTTTTTGAGAAGCGGATGGCGGCTCTGGAGGGAGGAGTCGGAGCTTTGGCGGTCGCTTCCGGGCAAGCGGCGATTACTATGGCTATCTTGAATATCGCCCAGTCCGGCGACGAGATCGTTTCCGCCAACAATCTTTATGGCGGTACTTATAATCTGTTTCATTACACCTTAGCCCGATTGGGAATCAAGGTCAGCTTCGTCGATTCCTCCGATCCGGCTAATTTTGAGAAGGCAATTACCCCAAAGACTAAGGCGATTTATGGGGAAACGATCGGCAACCCCAAACTGGATGTGTTGGATATTGGAGCCGTAGCCGATATCGCCCATCGACACGGCATACCCTTGATTGTCGATAATACCACCGTGCCGTATTTGATAAGACCGATTGAACACGGCGCCGATATCGTCGTCTATTCGGCCACCAAGTTCATCGGCGGCCACGGAACTTCCATCGGTGGGGTGATCGTTGATTCCGGGAATTTCGATTGGACCAACGGTAAGTTTCCGTTGATTGCCGAAGCGGATCCCAGCTATCACGGGTTAAACTTCGTTGAAGCTTTGAAGCCTTTAGGAAATATCGCTTACATCGTTAAAGCCCGGGTATGCTTATTACGGGATATGGGGATGGCGCTTTCGCCGTTTAATTCCTTCTTATTTTTGCAGGGATTGGAGACGCTTCATTTGCGGATGCCCCGCCATAGCGAGAACGCCTTGAAGGTAGCCCGGTTTTTACAAAGTCATCCTAAAGTAGCCTGGGTTAATTATCCCGGACTCCCCGACAGCCGGGAGTATCCCAAAGCCCAAAAATACCTGCCTAACGGCGCCGGAGCAATTATCGGTTTCGGCGTGAAAGGCGGCAAAGAAGCCGGGATCGCTTTTATCAATAATGTGAAATTATTATCCCATTTGGCCAATATCGGGGATGCCAAATCATTGGTGATTCATCCGGCGTCAACCACGCATCAGCAATTGAGCGAAGCCGAGCAGCGCGCCACCGGAGTCACTCCCGACTTCATCAGGTTGTCGGTTGGAATTGAGAATGCCGACGATATTATCGCCGACATCGATCAGGCCTTAAATGCGATCAAGATAGAATGATTACCTTGAGTAGTTACACTTGACTCCGGACGATTTAACATTCCTTAATATGATCTGAGAGGTGGGTCATTAATGCCGATTAAGATACCTGATAATTTGCCGGCTACCGATATTTTGAACGCGGAAAATATTTTCGTCATGGGTGAGGATCGCGCCTTTCACCAGGATATCAGGCCGCTGCGGATTGGGATTTTAAATCTGATGCCGACCAAAATTACGACGGAAACCCAATTATTGCGCTTGCTGGGCAATTCCCCCCTGCAAGTGGAGATAGTGCTCTTACATCCCGAAACATATCGCTCCAAAAACACGCCGGAAGAACATTTGATCACTTTTTACAAAACTTTTGATCAGGTAAAAGGGGAAAAATTCGACGGTTTGGTGATTACCGGCGCTCCCGTCGAGCAACTGGAATTCCATGAAGTCGCATATTGGGAGGAATTAAAAGCGATTATGGATTGGTCAAGGCATAATGTGTATTCAACCTTTCATATCTGCTGGGGCGCTCAGGCCGGTTTGTTTCATCATTACCAAATACCCAAGCATTCGCTGCCGGCTAAGGTATTTGGGGTTTTTCCGCATCGGGTGCGCAAAAAGAATACCAAATTGTTGAGGGGGTTTGATGATCTTTTTTGGGCCCCTCATTCCCGGTATACCGCAGTCAGGGCTGAAGATATCGAGCGGCTTGGCGAATTGGAGATCCTCTCCGATTCCGAGGAAGCGGGGGTCTATATTGTGGTCTCCAAGGACGGTAGGCAGGTTTTCGTCACCGGTCATTCGGAATATGATCCGTTAACCTTAAAAGATGAATACCTGCGCGATCTGGGAAAAGGGTTGCCGATTGCTCCGCCGCGCAATTATTTTCCAGGAGATGATCCTTCCAAAGCGCCTTTGGTCAATTGGAGGGCCCATGCCAATCTATTGTTCGCCAATTGGTTGAATTATTACGTTTACCAAGAGACGCCGTATGATTTGGCGGAATTGGAATAAGAAAAGGTTTTAAAAGAGGGGGCGAAAGCCCTCTTTTGGTTGGTATGCTCGCTCATGAATGAACCGAACATGCAGCTAGCGATGGTTTTTAACATTGGAGGCGGCTTGGTTGGCCCGATCAACTAAATCTTGAAGCGTGATATTCTCCAGGAAATCGTTGATTAGTCTGTTAAGATCTTCCCAAAAAGGGCGGGTGAGACAGATATTCTCCCGGTCGCATTGGGCGTCCAATCCAACGCAATGCGCCGGGTTCAACGGGCCTTCCAAGGAATTTAAGATCTCGGCGACGGTGATCCGGTCGGCCGGACGTCCCAGTTTATAACCTCCTTGAGCGCCGCGAATCGCGATTACCAGCCCGGCTTTGCGCAAGTTGGCAAAAACTTGTTCAAGGTAAGCTTCGGATATCTGTTGATTTTCGGCAATACTCCGGAGCGCGGTTACTTCAGTCGGATTGTTTAAAGCCAGATCGACCAAGGCCCTTAACCCATATCGGCCTCGGGTGGAAATTCGCAACCGAGTCACCTCTAATCATACTAAATTGATTGGTTTTGTCATCACTTTACCATAAAACGATTTTTCTTGCAAGGATAGTTTATTTCGAGAACGATTGGATTTGGTAAGGAACTTTCAATTGACAGGAGGAAGTTGAAGGGATAAAATATGTCTGAGTAATTCGGTAGGAATAGTAATTTTTAGTCAAATATAAATGGAGCGATTATTTTGAAAATATATAATAGTATCACCGAGTTAATCGGTAATACTCCTCTAGTGCGATTTAACGGCGCCGGCGCTAACCTTCAGGCTGAAGTTTTGTTGAAATTGGAGTTTTTTAATCCCGGGGGCAGCGTCAAAGACCGGATCGGTTTGGCGATGATTGAAGAAGCTGAAAAGTCGGGCCAACTTAAACCCGGTTCGGTAATTATCGAGCCGACCAGCGGTAACACCGGTATTGGCCTTGCCGGTGTCGCGGCGGCCAGAGGCTACCGGTTAATCCTGACCATGCCGGAGACTATGAGCTTGGAACGGCGTAAACTCTTAGCGGCTTATGGCGCCGAGCTTGTCCTTACACCCGGCGGCGAAGGAATGGCCGGGGCTATTCGGAAAGCTGAGGAACTGGCGGTTGAAATTAAAGGCTCGTTCGTACCCCAACAGTTTAAAAATCCCGCTAATCCCGACATCCACCGGCAGACCACCGCTTTGGAAATATGGAACGACACCGATGGCAAAGTGGACTTGGTTGTGGCCGGGGTCGGGACCGGCGGGACTATTACCGGAGTGGCGGAAACGCTAAAAGCTAAAAAATACGCAATTAAAGCGATCGCTGTGGAACCCGCCGATTCGCCGGTGCTTTCCGGGGGCCGACCCGGACCGCATAAGATTCAAGGGATTGGCGCCGGTTTCGCGCCGGAAACTCTCAACACTAAGATTATCGATGAGGTCATCAAAGTAACCGCCGCTGAAGCTTTTAACGCTGCGCGTAAATTAGCGCGTGAAGAAGGAATCCTGGTCGGAATATCCTCAGGGGCTGCTTTGCACGCCGCATTGCAAGTGGCGGCCAGGCCGGAGCATAAGGGCAAGTTGTTGGTAGTAATCTTGCCCGATACCGGAGAGCGGTACTTGAGCACCGAACTATTTGATTAAGTTACGGATAAACAGGGCTGTAACCATAGTTATATGATTTAAGTGAACAAACAAGAAATAATATTAAAGGTTGGTTCTCTGAGCTGCGGTGGCTGGATTGTTATTAGCCGCAAAGATACGGAAGCGCGGATAAGTTTTTTAGGTAGAACTAAAGCGGATGTTACGATATAATTAAGTGTATGGAAAAGTTTTCTATACGCTTATTTTTTTATTGCGATTTTGATTGAATCTAAGGTATTGGCTGAAGCTGAATGGTTTTAATAGAAACGGGGTGTAAGCCATGGAGTCAAGGATTGGCGAACCTAGACCCGAAGCCGCCGCCAAAGATACTTATACTTACGGCGATTATGCCAAATGGCCGGATGAGGAAAGATGGGAATTGATCGACGGTGTTCCTTACAACATGAGTCCGGCGCCGTCGCGCATTCATCAAAAAACCTTAGGAGAACTTCATAAACAGATAGCAGTCTATTTGACGGGAAAAACTTGCGAAGTCTATATCGCCCCATTTGATGTCCGTCTTCCCAAGGGCGACGAAAGCGATGAACGGATCGACACGGTAGTCCAGCCGGATCTGGTGGTGGTCTGCGACCGGAAGAAACTAGATGAACGTGGCTGTAAGGGAGCGCCCGATCTGGTGGTCGAAGTTCTTTCGCCTCAAACTGCCGGGAAAGATATGAAGATCAAGTTGGCCCTTTATGAACGGGTGGGGGTGAAGGAGTACTGGATCGTCGATCCGAGCAATAAAACTGTTCAAGTTTATCAGATGGAAGCGGCGGGCCGTTATGGCCGTCCCGGTATTTATACCGACGGCGATCAACTGAAGGTTGGTTTATTTACCGATCTGGCGATTGATTTAGCGATGGTATTTAGAGATTGAGATCCTATTTAAATAGTATGGGAGAATTATTATAATGAATAAACTAACTGTTTTTTCCTGGTTCGGTTATCCCATTCCCATGGAAGAGCGTTTCAAACTGAGGTTGACTTGCGGAAAAAGGATTCGGAAATCAAGCTGTTGTTAGGTTGCGCCGCGGATGAAAAAGCGTTGATTTATCGGTTTCATAATCAAGATCGGTATATGAAAGGGATTTTAATCGAAAGAGATCCCGATTCACTTTAGAAAAAAGGATCCGTTACCGAAAATTGTAATGAATTGTGAATCAGAGAGTTCCGGAAAGGGGCCGGAAGGGTTTTGAAATTTTTAGGAAGATTGTTGATAATCACTTTTGTTTTGGCGACGTTCCCTAATCGGGCGGCTGCCGCCGCGGAGACCTGGGAGGCGTTGCTGACGGAGTCAAAAAGTTATTTTGCGGCCGAGAAATATGACAAGGCGTTAACCTCCGGGAAGAAGGCTTTGACAAGCGCTGAAAAACTATACGGCCCGGACCACCCGAACACTGCCGATTCCCTGTTCAATCTGGCGGAGATCTACCGCGAGTTGGGAAATTATCATAATAGCGAATCCAGTTTTAGCGGAGCGCTTGGGATCCGGGAAAGGATTCTCGGTCCGGAGCATTCCCGGGTGGCCGAGTGTTATTACGGATTAGCGGAGCTGATGATGAGCCGCGGCGAATATCAATTGGCGGAAAATTATGGAGCACGGGCGCTGGCTATTTTTCAAAAAACCGACGGTCCGGAAAGTGTGGCGTCCGGGAAGGTGAATATCCTTTTCGCGGAGATTAGCCAAGGGCGGCATGAATATCGGGAAGCCGAATCCTTCGGGAATAAGGCGTTGGAAATATTTGAAAAAACGGTTGGCCCGGGTAGTTTGCAAACGGGAAAAGCATTGCTTTTATTGGCCTCGGTCCGGATCAAATCGGGAAATTATTCGGAAGCCGCTTCTTTATTACAACGAGCTGATGAAATTTACCTGAAGACCTATGGCAAAAAGCGGTTGGAGAACGGAAAACTATTTTACCATCAAGCGGAACTTTTGCGCTTGGGAGGCGAACCCAAAAAAGCCCAGGGTCTTTACAAGAAAGCCCTTAAATATTTTAAAAAGCGGAGTGAAATCAATCCCGAACGCGGGCGAACCTTAATCGCCCTGGCGGCGTGTCATAAAAGCGATTTCAAATATAAAAAAGCTTTTCAATTGCACGCCGAGGGACTTTCAATTTTGGAGCATTCCTTGGGAACGGGCAGTGTAATTCTGGAAGAACCGATCTTGGAAATGAGCGAATTGTCGCTTTTGAATCTTGATTACGAACGGGCCGGAGTGGAAGCATTCCGACTGTTCCAACTCCGGGCGGCAATTTATGGGGCTAAAGACCTAAGAGTGGCGCGGGCTTTGAACCGGTTGGCGGAAATCAACTTAAAAATGAACAAGTTACACGCGGTGGAGTCTTTTTGTTCTCAAGCGCTGGAGAACGCCGCTTCGGCCGGAAGTTCCGGAGAACCGGAACAAGCAGCTTCGTTGTTGCTGAGAGCGAAGTTGCGGACTCGTCAAGGGGACTACCCGTCGGCTCAATCCGACCTGGAACGAGCTTCCGCTATAATAGACCGGTATCCGGATCAAGAACCGGCTTTGGCATTGGAACTAGCGGCAGCCAAGGCTTCCTTCAACCTGGCTCAGGGAAATTATTTAGCTGCGGAACCGTTTTTCGAAAAAGCAATCGCTGCCGCCGAGCAGATTTACGGTTCGATTCATCCCCGGGTGGCGGAGCTTTTGGGAGAAATGTCCGTATTATATCGAGAAACCGGGCGGGTTAAAGAGGCCGAAGCCGCCAAAAAAAGAGCCGCCAAAATTTATTCCAAATTGACTTGAGTTGGTTTCGAGGTAAATCTCTAAGCCAAAACGATGATCCCTAATTTTTGCTTTTCTAAAATGGTAGGCGATTAATCTTGATTGAAGAATGGCCGGATGTCAGGCGTCCGGCTATTTTTAATTGTTTTATGTAACAAAAATATCAGGCTTGGCAGGCGCATATATATTTACAAAGTATCTCCGGTGGAGTGGCGGTTATGAAATTTTTAACGGGATTATTAGTGGTGTTATTGGTAGTATCCGCACCTGGGATCGCGGTTGGCGCCGATGCTACGGCCTGGAGCGTTTTGCATAATCAAACCGCCGAACTTTGTCGGCAAGGAAGATACCAAGAAGCGGCCGTGGTAGGCGAAGAAGCAGTTCAAACGGCAACCGCGTTCGGACCGTTAGACCCGAAATTGGCCGTTTCTTTATTCGATTTGGCGGAGATTCATTCTGTATTGGGAAGATACCGGTCGGCCGGGGACTTGTATCAAAAATCATTAGAACTCAGGAAGAATATCTTTGGTCCAAAACATCCGGCGGTTGGTTTAACTTTGATCGGGTTGGCCTCGCTGAGGGATTTGCAAGGAAGATACGGCGAAGCTGAAAACCTCTACCGGGAAGCGCGCGCCATTTATGAGGAAATCCTGAGCCCGGATCATCCCCAAAGAATAAATCTGTTAAATCAGCTCGGCTGGTTCTACCTAAGCCGGGAACGTTTTGCCGATGCCCAAGCCATATTTGAAGACTTAATGAGAATAGCCAAGGATGGCCCCAATCCGGATCCTCGTTTAATGATTGAATCATTGAGCGGTCGGGCGGAAATCTGCATGCGCCGCGGCGACTATCATCAAGCAATCGAGATTCTCCGGCGCGCCTTGACGATGGCCGAAAGAGCCTTCGGCTTGGAAGACCGGGATGTGGCTTCGGTATTAACTAATCTGGCCGGGGTTTACCAATTGCGGGATGATTTTGAGAAAGCGGAACCGGCATACCGGCGCGCTTACAATATTTATTGCAAAATATTCGGACCGGATCATCCATTATTAGCGGGTATCCAGTTTAATTTGGGGAAGTTGGCGGACGCGCGAGCCGACTATAAGGCGGCGGAGGAGTGTTTTCAAAAGGCATTGGGGATCATCACTAAAGCTTACGGAGCGGATCATCCGGAAGCGGCCGAATGCCTTTGGAGGATGGCCGATACTAAATGGAAAATGGGAGACCGCGATCGGGCCGCGTCTTTCTATCAAAAAGCGCTCGCCATCCGCGAAAAAGCATGGGGAATGGAGCATCCCCCGGTAATGGATTCCTTATTAAACCTGGCGCTAATTTTGCAAGGGATGGGGAAATATGATGCGGCCGAAGGGTTATATCTTAAAGCGCTGGCGGCGCGAGAAAAGACGCTTGGTCCGGGCGATCCCCGGCTTGCGGAACTCTATAATAATTTGGCCGGACTCTATGCAAGCATCAACAAACCTGACGCGGCGGAAGAATATTACCGCCGGGCTTTGGCGATCGTGAGCAAGCGCTTCGGCGAAAACTCGCCGGAGACCCTGACGATTTTGGAAAATATGGCTTTGTTCTACCGCGAACAAGAATTCTATTTAATGGCGGAAGTCGTATACCTCCGGATCTTACAAATTAAAAACGAAATAATGCCGGAGGATGCTCGGGAACTGACCGCGACCATGCTGAAGCTGGCCCGGGTTTTCAAGAGTTCTCAAAAAAGGGACCGGGCCAAAAAAATGTACCGCCGGGGGATCGATTTTTTGAAGGAAAACCGGAGCCCGGACGACTTGAGCTTAAAGCCTTTTCTTTGGGAGTTGGCGGACCTTTATTTTTGGGAAGGAGATTACGAAAACGCGGAAGCGCTCTATCGTTGGCTGATTTTAGTCATTGACAACAGCAATGATCCCCAAAAGGAAGAATTAGTCGAGGTATTGACGCGAATGGCGGTGATCTACGGCGATTTAGGCCGGATTAATGAGACGAAGGCCGTAACCGAAAGAATTGAGAGAATTAATTTAAGCCTGAAATAGTTTTACTAGTCCCTGAATATTAATTATTAACGAGATGAAAGCGGCTTGGCGCGAATAGAGATCGCCGCGCGGGGCGTCGGCGGTTTGAATTATTAATCAGCGTCAACCCGCGAGCCGGACTTTTAAAAAGTTTATAACCGGGCAATGATAGTATTAAAGAATTCCAAAAATAAACTGGGAGGGTGGTTTATGGGAAAATATTTTTTTATGAAAACGGTGCTTCAGTCTATTTCCGAAGGGAAATTTTTACGAAAAACGGTGGCGATCGCCTTACGAACGTTGGCAATGGTGATCGCCTTCGCCAGTCTGGTGGGATGGATCGTTAAATGGAAGGTGGTTTTCGGTCTTCCGGTTACCGGGATAATCGGCGGCATAATTTTTCAGTTACTAATGATCGTCGCCGTTTATATGGTAGTTCATGTGATGTTAATCCGTTCCAATAATATTCTGCTTTTACCGGAAGCCGAGTATACGGTTATTCCCGTCGTCGCCCTCTGTTTAAAATTAATCGGTGAAATATACGCCTCTTTCTTGGCGGTAACCGCGGTTGCGGGAGGATTATACATTTGGTTGACCGGCCGCAATGCCGGAAGTGACTTGTTGGGGGCTATCGCCCGCTTTGTCCCGGTTGGCGGCGATCTATCTTTTTTAGGCGGGGTAAAATTCATTTTAACCGGCGCCACGATGGCCTTTGTCGGCTTGCTGCTTTCCTATTTTCTTTCGGAAGCGATTATTCTAATGGTTGATCTTGCCCACAGCGTTCGCTTCGGCAATAAGAACTGAATTACCCGCCGTTTGTTTTATAGTTGCTTGAATCGTAGTCCGTAGGGGAAATGACAATTTGATTTTATTTGCGGCTGTTACTGAGTTTTCAGAGACAGCTTTCTTCATACTATGTAGAATTAGATGTAAAGAGTTAAATGTTTTATAATTATTACCGAAAATAAAAATAGTTGGATCAAAAGCGGACTTTTTAAAAATAATAAGGAACCGGTTGCCGTCTAAATCGTTTCGGTAACTTAGAGGGAAGCGTAATGAATTGGTTGGAAAAGCTGTTTTTCATTGGTAGACTGGCGCTTGGCGAAGAGATTCCGATCCTAATCTGCTTCCACTTGGTTATTCCATTGACGTTTATTATCTGGCTGCTGTTTTTCCGGAGTAAAACCAAATTTAACTGGTGCTTAAAAATATTATTAAGCGGCGCTTATCTATTACTTTTTTGTCTGGTGGGCAGATGGAGTATTATCTCCGTATATTGGCGCAATTCGACGGCGATCCTTTTTTTAGGGGCGGTCGGAAGTTCGTTTTTTAAGGTCAAGGATGAACCCTTTTGGGACGTCAAGACTTGGCCCGAATGGCTTGCCACCGTAGCGGCGGGAGTTTTTTGGCTAGTGACGGTTTTTTTGATTGTGGTTGCGATTCGGGGGAGGATTCACCCCGGCGCCGCCATTGAACTTCATTTTCCTTTAAAATCGGGCGCTTATTACATTATCAACGGCGGAGACAGCATGCTCATCAACAATTATCGCGCCAACGCTTTTTTTAATCAAAAAAGAATCGCGGCCGCGGTCCAATATGCGGTTGATATCGAGAAACTTAATCAAATGGGCATGGCTGCGCGGGGGATTAAGCCGCGCGACTATAAAAATTATGCGATTTTCGGCGAGACCGTTTATAGTCCTTGCCACGGTCAGGTGGTTGAGGTAATCGAAGATTTGCCGGATTTGAATCCGCCGGATAAGGATTGGCTTAACATTACCGGAAACCGGGTTGTGATCAGAAGTTTGGAACGGACTTTAATCACCCTTTATCATTTGCAACGCGATAGTGTCATAGTGGAACCCGGAGATTGGGTAAGCCCGGGACAAGCAATCGCCTCGGTGGGAAACTCCGGTCTAAGTATTAGACCTCACTTAACGATTCAAGCCACGCAAGATTCTTTGTGGGGCCGGGGCGTTCCGATTATTTTCGACGGGCAATTTCCGATCCGGAACCGGATCTTTTTCCAGCGTTAGGGAGGAATTTTTATGAAATTCGCGCCTTTTTTAATTGGGATCTTAACGGTGGTTCTCATTGTTACTTCAATGACGAACGCCTTCGGTTTTGATTGGAGGTTTTTTTGGAAAACCAAGCCGGACCAACCAAAAATCGCGGCCGGGCTAAAGGAAGCCTTACAAATCGGCGCTGAGAATACGGTAAATCGGACCGGCCGGATTGACGGCTTTTACAAAAATGAAGCAATTAGGATTCCGTTGCCCGATCAAATGCAGAAAGCGGAGAAACTACTGCGACAGATGGGTTTGGGCGCTGAAATAGACCAATTTGAGCTGAGTCTCAATCGCGCCGCCGAGGCGGCTGCGCCGGCGGCCAAGGAACTATTTTGGAACGCCATCACAGAAATGACCTTTGAAGACGCGGTTAAGATTTTAAATGGCTGTGATACGGCAGCTACCGATTATTTTAGGAGTAAAACTGAAGCTCATTTAAGGACCGCCTTTCTCCCTATCATCAGCCGGGCGACTGATGAGGTTGACGCTACTCGAATCTATAAGCAGTTGACCTTGGAAGTTCAGAAGATTAAATTTTTAAAACTGGAACCGGTTGATATCGATCAATACGTAGCGACTAAAGCCATCAACGGACTTTTTCACGTTTTGGGAGAGGAAGAAAGGAAAATTCGTGAGGACCCGGCGGCCCGGGTTACCGACTTGCTGAAGGAGGTTTTCGGTGATTAAATCCGGCGGGGGCCACGCTCTTTTAGAAAAAGGCCATTGGTGGCTCTTTTTTTTATAATTAATCTATGTAAAAATAAGTAATATAAGAGGTAAAGATGATGTTCAACGATTTGGCGCTTGATAGCAGCCGTCCGGCATATCTTCAAATAAAAGATTATCTTAAAAACTTAATTTTGAAGGGAATACTCCAAGCCGGCGACAGACTCCCTTCGAGCCGGGACTTGAGTTCGATTCTTAAGGTCAGCCGGAATACCATAACCATGGCCTATCAATACCTTGAAGACGACGGTTTTGTCTACGCCGTCAGAGGGCAAGGCGTATTTGTAGCCCAAATCGAGGTCAAAAAGGGTGAGGACGGCGTCAGTATTGATTGGGCGAAGTTGATCAATGACTTTGCCCAAAAGGCGAGCGCTCTGGATATCGAGAAAAAGGAGCTGCGTTGGGAGAAGGGGATGATTTCCTTCAAGAGCATTGCCCCCGATGAAACCCTGTTTGATGTCAATGAATTTAAAAAAGCCTTTTTAGACCGGTTTTCCCTGGAAGGCTCGAAGTTGCTGAATTACGGCTATGCCCGCGGTTACAAACCATTGCTTGAGTATTTGACCGAATACATGAAAAACAAGGGGGTTGATCCCTGGGCCAAGGAATTACTGATTACCAACGGTTTTACCGAAGGCTTAAATCTTGTTTTAGCGGCCTTAACCGCTCCGGGCGATCGGATCATCTGTGAAAATCCCACTCATAATACGGCCATTAAAATCATGAAGCTCTTTGGTTTGGAGATCCTCGGGATTCCGATGCGGGAAGACGGACCGGACCTTGCCGTTTTAGAAGAAGCGCTCAATCACGGCAAATGTAAAGTCGGCTTTTTAGTTCCTTCTTATCATAATCCCACCGGTTTGGTGATGCCGCTTGAGAAGCGGATTCAGGTGTTGCGGGTTTTTGGGAAACACCGTCTACCTTTAATTGAAGATGGTTTCAACGAAGAACTCCGTTACTCCGGAACGCATGTGGCGCCGTTGGCGGCTCTTGCCGGAAAAGGAAACAACCTTATCTATCTCGGTAGTTTTTCGAAAGTGCTTTTTCCGGGACTCCGGATCGGTTGGATTATGGCCGACCGGGAATTAATATCCCATTTGGAAAGCGTTAAACGGAGTTATAATATTCATACTTCGTTTTTGGATCAAGCCATTTTATTTGAATACTTGCGCAGTGGCCAGTTTGAAAGATATCTCAAAAAAGCGCGCCGGGTTTATAAAGAACGCCACGAAATCGCCGTTGAAATGGTTAAGAAGTATATTCCTTGTCGGAAAGTTTGGGGAGAAGGGGGACTTCATATTTTTATCGAGCTGGACGGGATTAACGCCCGCCGGGTTTTGGCGGAATGTTATCAAAGACGGGTCCTGTTCATGCCGGGAGACATTTTTTTCACCGACTCCGGAGGAAGTAATACTTTTCGCCTCGGAATCTCGCGGGTCAAACCGAAGGAAATCGAGGCGGGGATCAAAATCATCGGCGAAGTGGTGAGGGAGATGGCATGAAGCGGGATAGTGACAATTAAGGGAGAATGTGTTAAGATTATCGGATAGGATTTCAGAAACAGGAGTCAGGAATCAGAGGACAGAAAACAGGGAACTGGCAACTGGGAACAAGAAACTGAGAACTTTTATTCTTCAGGCATATTGCGTAATTTGAAAAACGGAGGTTTTCCGAATGCGTCTTTTTAAAAAATCGTCCAAATTGGATAATGTCTGTTATGATATTCGCGGGCCGGTGATGGATGAGGCTCAAAGGATGGAAGCCGCCGGTGAACGGATTTTAAAATTGAATATCGGTAATCCGGCGCCTTTCGGGTTTGAAGCCCCGGCGGAGTTGGTCGGACGGATCAGCGCCAATCTTGCTCAAGCCCACGGTTATTCCGAATCAAAAGGGATTTTATCGGCCCGGAAAGCGATTTGGGATTACTCCGTTAAAAAGGGTATTCAAGGAGTAGAGCTTGATGACATTTACGTCGGGAACGGAGTCAGCGAGTTAATCGTCATGGCAATGCAGGGTTTATTGAATAATGGGGATGAAATCCTGGTGCCCGCTCCCGATTACCCCTTATGGACCGCCGCCATCAATCTCGGAGGAGGCAAGGCCGTTCATTACCGTTGTGACGAAGCTTCGGATTGGAACCCGGATATGGCGGATCTGGAAAGGAAGATCACCCCCAAGACTAAGGGGATCGTGGTAATCAATCCCAACAATCCCACCGGGGCGGTTTATCCGGAACCGATTCTCCAAAAAATCGTAGAGTTAGCCGTCACCCATCAATTGATCGTTTTTGCCGACGAGATTTATGATAATATTCTTTATGACGGGATGAAACATACTTCGATCGCTTCTTTATCCGACGAAACATTGTTCATTACTTTTAACGGCCTTTCCAAGTCCCATCGGGTGGCGGGGTATAGGGCCGGTTGGATGGTGGTCAGCGGCAATAAGGCGATCGCCAAGGATTATATTGAAGGCTTGAACATGCTTTCGTCGATGCGGTTATGCAGTAATGTGCCGGCCCAATACGCCATTGAGGTCGCTTTGAACGATTTTGAAAGCATTAAGGAGTTAACCAAACCGGGAGGGCGTCTCTACGGGCAACGGGAGTACGCTTGGAACAGAATTAACCGGATCCCCGGGTTGTCCTGTGTTAAGCCGAAAGGCGCTTTGTACCTTTTCCCCAAAATCGATGTCAAACGTTTTAATATTAAGGACGACGAGCGCTTTATTCTGGATTTGCTGGTGGCGGAGAAAGTATTGTTGGTTCAAGGAACCGGGTTCAACTGGCCGGAACCGGACCATTTCCGGATCGTCTTTCTCCCGGCGGTAGAGCAGCTGGCTGACGCATTGACAAGAATGGAACGGTTTTTAGTAGGATACCTGCAGCGGGAAGAGTGTTGCGGAGCGTGAATTAAAATTGAAAATTGAAAAGTGAAAAGGGGAAAATGTTTCAATAAATTAATTAACCGGAGATCCTGACGATAATTCGGAGCGCCGACGGGCGTCCCGAAGTCGGAGGGATCTTTTTTGTTGTTTTAAATGTTCTTGTGATTATATTGGGGGTAACTAATACCTTGAAAAAACTTGGTTTGGGATAAATGAGGATTTTGGAGAAAATGATTGGAACAGGAAGAATAAGGATTAAAAGGCTATTTTTTATTAGATCGTTTTCCGTGATTTTCATGAGTATGGTTTTATTTTATAAAGGAGAACCATTAAAATGATAGATGTAAACAAACCGGTGACGAATCCGGAATTAGTTAAGATTATGGATGAGTTTTTGAAAGAAAGAAGCGCTGAAAATGAATTTGTTTTGATTGAAAGTATTATGCAAGCCCATTTTTTGACACCTGTAAAAATAGAGGGTGAAATCGAAAACGGGGTAATAAAAGCAGGGTCCGCCATAAGCTTTAAAATGTTGGCCAATAATGCGGGCGAATCTTTTTTGATGGCATTTACCGATTGGGAAGAATTAGGCAAGTGGTCAAGGGAAAAAGAAGAAACTTTTATTCTTACATACGAAGATTTAAAATCAATAGTGGAAAATGATGCTCAAAGAGTAAAGGGTTTTGTCATAAACCCTTATGGTCAGAATATAATAATCACCCCCGAATTGATGGAATATTTTTCGCAAAGAAAATCGGAAATAGTAATCAAAAAAGATACCAATGTAATGCTGGGACAACCGGCTAACTACCCGCATGAGTTGGTAAAGGCTTTATCAAATTTTTTAAAAGAAAATCGGGAAGTAGAAAGCGCCTATTTATTCTTAGCTCATATGGAAGGGGAAGCGAAGCCCAATTTGTTATTAATTATTGGTTTTACCGGAGAAAAGGCTGCTTTATTTCCCCGGATCGCCGCTATTGCCCAAAGTTATTTGGGAAAAGATGAATATATTGATTTAATTCCTTTAAATACTGAGTTTGGCAAGGAGGCTACCAAAAATGCCACCCCTTTTTATAAGAGGAAAAAATGGGGCCTTTTTATTAGTTGACTATCCCTTTAGCTCAGGTATCAAAAAGGCTTGACAGCAAACATTTGTTTGTGTAAAATAATAATTTATAACGAACATATGTTCTTAAAGGTGGTGCTATCAATGCCTTCAAACAGATCAAAGCGGTCAAATCCTCCGTCATTGTTACAATTTCAACAACAGTTCGCAAACGAAGAATCTTG
>JAAYHS010000084.1 GCA_012735315.1 Bacillota bacterium
AAAATAATAGTGGAAAATTTTGCTTAAAATGACGATATTGTTAGTAAGAGAACGGTGATTTGGCACCCAATATAAAACCCGTTTACGTCGTGGTATAAAAAAGAAAAAGGAGGTGGAAAAATGAGGTTATCACCGATCGGGTTGCAAATTCGACCGATGACCGAAGACGACTACCATGCCGTATATCGGTTATACCGGCAATTAATCGGAACCGGAACCTATTGCGGTGTTCCGGAATTCAACCGTATTTTTAAACAGTTTTTTAATTCCGACGACCGGGAGGCCTATGTGGCCACCGTACATAACCGGGTGATCGGTTTTGTGACTTTGTATTACTTTGATGTTTTCCGTTGTTCCGGACAAGTCGCCAGTATTCAAGAGTTGATCGTAACGGAAGAATTTCGAGGGCGTGGGGTCGGCAGGGCGTTAATCGAATTTGTGAAACAAAAAGTAAAAGAGAAAAATTGCCGCTGTTTGGAAGTCGCCGCCGATTTATGGCAGGACGGTGCCAAATCGTTTTATAAAAGATATGGATTGATGGGCAAATCGTTAATGTTGGCCAATGACCATGGAAACTAGGGAACATGGTTACCGACCGACAATTAAACCATTACTAGCTTTGATGAGCTAGTATTTTTTGGTTTAGTTTCGTTAATCGATAATTTGTGAAATATTTCGGCCGTGTTTAGCCGAGAAATAGCGTCGATAGCTTTTCGGGTGTTAATAAATATAATTGAAAATAATATTTTGAAATATATGGAGATCCAATAAAGTAAAACCGGGCGTGTCGCCTGGTTTTTAATTATCCCGAGTAGTCGCCCATCCCAGTGAGTTGGGGCCTGTAAAAACCGCCAACCGCCTTACCCCACCCGTTGTCCGATCAGTCTTAGTTATTCAGTAGCAACGCCCCTCTCCGCGAATGCAACTGATTTTGAAGGTTCGTAGAGGGGCAGTATGTTTTATTCGTGGTTTTAATTGTATTGTGGTCAGATCTCCACCGGGGATTAAACTGCACGGCTTGGTATGTAAAAATGTTTCAAATCCTTTTCGGGATCGGCTGCCCTTCGCTAGTCGGCTTCGAAGGATCACGGAGCCCGGTGAAACCGGGCTTTGGAATGCTTTTCCCACATAGCCGTGGGTTTCAACCCGCGGCGGCCTTCCAGGCTCGCTTCGAGCGAATCAATACCCGGTGAAACGGTTAGCGTTATTGTAATCGTCCATTCGAAGCTTATAATCATTATCCCATCGTTTTCGGATCACGACACAAACATGAATGAGAAAACATTTGAAAGAGTATTTCCGATGATTCAAACGGCAGGATTTTTTAAGCGAAATGTATAACTAATCTGGAAATATGGAAATTATGAGGAGAAAAATGTTCGGAAGAGCGAGTTGCCGTTGTTTCAGGAAACAATGGTCGGCTGCTCAAAAATAAGGTGGGGTTGAAAATGGCGGTTCCCGAAGCGGTGCGATCCCGAGTTGATTCGTTGCGGGAAGAGATCGAAAAACATAATTATTTATACTATGTGCTGGACCGGCCGGAAATAACTGATGCGGAGTATGACCGGTTAATGCGGGAATTAATCGCTTTGGAAGCGGAATATCCCGAATTGCAAACCCCGGATTCGCCGACCCATCGGGTAGGCGGCGCGCCGTTGGCGGTATTTAAATCGGTTCGGCACCGGGCGCCTTTGCTTAGCTTGGACAATGCTTTTAGCCGCGAAGATTTATTGGCTTTCGACGACCGAGTCAGGCGCGGCTTGAAGTTGACCGGAGCGATTGAGTATACTGCGGAACTCAAGATCGACGGATTAACGGTGGCTTTGACTTATGAAAACGGAAGTCTGGTTCAGGCCGCCACCAGAGGCGACGGGACCGAGGGAGAGGATGTTACCGCCAACGTAAAAACCATTAAATCAATTCCGCTTAAACTCCCTAAAGGTGAAGGTGTTAACCTAGGGGTGAGGGGCGAGGTTTATATAAAAAAAGCCGATTTTGAAGCTTTAAACGGGGAACGGGAGCGGAAAGGAGAACCGTTATTCGCGAACCCGCGTAATGCGGCGGCCGGATCTTTGCGGCAGTTGGATCCGAAAGTAACCGCGAGCCGGCCTTTGGATGCGTTTTTTTACGACATTTTATATTTGGAGGGACGGGAAGTAAGGACCCAGGCGGATGGGTTTGAATTGCTCAAAGAATTTAACTTCAAAGTTAATCCCCTGACAAAAGTCTGCCGGGGGATCGAAGCGGCGATCGAATTTTGCGAGACTTGGACCGCGCGGCGCGACGACTTGCCGTATGAGATTGACGGGGTAGTTATTAAAGTGAATTCCCTCCAATTTCAAACTGCTTTGGGAGCCACGGCCAAGGCGCCCCGCTCCAAAATCGCTTATAAATTTCCGGCTCAGCAGGTTAAGACGAAAGTGCTGGATATCGTGGTTAATATCGGGCGTACCGGAGCGGCTACTCCCACCGCGATTTTGGAACCGGTCAGAGTCGCCGGTTCGACTGTCAGCCGGGCCACCTTGCATAATGAAGATAATATTCGCGAGAAGGATATCCGCATCGGCGACCGGGTGATTATCCAAAAAGCCGGTGATGTGATCCCGGAAGTGGTGGCTTCGTTGCCTGAGGAACGGACCGGGGAAGAGAGGATTTTTATGATGCCTGAGAAGTGTCCCGAATGCGGTTCCACGATCTACCGGGAACCGGGTGAAGCCATAGCCCGTTGCATCGGCGCGACTTGCCCGGCGCAACTCAGAGAAGGGATCATTCACTTTGTGTCGCGGGATGCCATGAATATCGAGGGATTAGGGGAAGAGATTGTTATTCAATTAGTAAATAAAAATATAGTAAAAGATGTAGCTGATTTATATAAGTTAGAACCTGGGGATTTACTGAAGTTAGAACAGTTTGAAGGTAAATCTGCAAAAGAGCTATTAAATGCTATAGATGATTTAGAAAAAGGCAATATATCAAAGTTTCTCGAAAAATTAAAAATTGAAAGTATTGGCCCTGTAACATCTGAACAAATAGCGAGGGGCTACAGTTCTTTGGATGAGTTAATGAATGACACTGTTGATGAAATAAGAGAAAAGACAGGTGTTAGTGAAAAAGTTGCCCATAATTTAAAACACTTTTTTATTAATCCAAATAATAAAAATTTAATTAGTAAACTAAGAAAGATTAAAAATGAGGATTATTTCAATCTATTAAATTATGATGATATTTTACAACTAGGTTTTTCTGCTAAAGCGATAGATAAATTGTTAAAAAATATTGAGGCTTCTAAGAAAAATCCATTAAGTCGGTTATTGTATGCACTAGGTATTAGGCATGTCGGTGAAAGTATAGCAAGGGAACTTGCACAAAAATACGGTTCGCTTGATAGATTAATAAACACCTCAATAGACGAATTAACTAGCATTCCCACAATTGGCGAGACAATTGCTACTAGTTTAGTTAACTATTTTAAAGAACCTCGTAATCAAGAATTAATTAATAAACTTAAAGCTTTAGGAGTTAATACTTTAGAAAATTCACAGTCAAGTCAGTTTGTTCAAACATTGACTGGTAAAACTATTGTAGTAACTGGGAAATTAGAACTTTATAGCAGAGCAGAAATTGAAGAGATTATCCGAAATCATGGTGGAAAAGCGAGTTCTAGTGTAAGTAAAAATACGGACTATGTTGTAGTAGGGAGTGAACCTGGCTCTAAGCTTCAAAAAGCTCAGCAATTAGGAATTAGAATATTGAACGAACATGAATTTCAGAAGTTAATAGATACAGGCAATATTTAATAAACTAGTGTTTGATGAACTCTTTCTTAAAAGTTAATTTCCCGATTAGCTCAATGCGATTTTTAGTCTTATGAAAAGACGAGATTTAAGGGATAAATAGAAAAGAGGTGACTAGATATGGCTTGTTTTACTGCAATTGACTTTGAAACAGCTCAAGGTCCCCGTTGGAGTATATGTCAAATCGGACTCATAAGGGTTAAAAATGGAGAAATTAAGCACACATATTCTCAATTAATAAAACCACCTGGGAATAAATATTCTAGAGAGAATACACTAGTTCATGGAATTAATTCTTCAATTACAAAGAATTCTCCTATTTTCCCGGATATATGGAAAGAAATTAAAGTTTATATTGAAAATCAACTTGTTGTTGCTCATAACATTGAATTTGATATAGATTGTTTAATAAAAACCTTAACTTATTATAATATCGATATTCCTAAATTTGACATTGATTGTACTTTTAGAAAAACCGGTCTGTCATTGGTTGATTTATGTCAAGCTTTTAATATTGAATTAGAAAATCATCATAATGCGATTCAAGATGCTTTAGCGTGTTCAAAAGTTTATTTACGTCTTTTAAATGGTGATACTCCTGATTTGTCTAAAATAAAAAGGATGAAAGCAAAAAATAAAATTTATGAAAGACCAGGCCACGAAAGGCTAAAGGGAGATTTGTTAAAACCAAACAGAGATAAGGATATAGCTAATATAAATAATCCGTTTTACGGTAAAAAAGTAGTATTTACAGGTGTATTATTGTCAATGAATCGAGAAGAAGCTGCCCGTATTATTAAAAAGTTAGGGGCAGATATTGATACAAATATAACGGCTAAAACTAATTATGTAATAGTAGGTATTGATCCGGGTCCATTAAAAATGAGAAAGATAGAAATGTATAACAATGAGGGTAGCTCTATTCAAATTATTAAAGAAGATGAATTTTTAAATATGATTAAAAAACTCGCGTAATTTTACTATAAATTTAATGATTATCCATTTTAGTCAGGGGCAAATTTCGAAAGGAATTATCACCTAACCATGAATCTTACTCAAGCTAATATCGAAGAAATAGCCCGATTGGCGCGGCTGGAATTATCGGAGGCCGAGGAAGAAGAGTTTACCCGGCAACTTAATCGGATCCTCGGTTTTATGGAGCGGTTGAACCGGGTGGATACCACGGGAGTGGAGCCTACCGCCCATGTGGTCCCATTATTCAATGTATTTCGCCCCGATCAAACGGAGCCGTCTTTGGATCCGGAGGCGGTATTGGCGAACGCGCCGGAGCGGGACGGCAATTTTTTTAAAGTTCCGAAGGTTTTGGAGGACTGAGAAGCGCGGGAGGTCGTTTGTTTGAGTTTAGCTGATAAAACCGCCCATGAATTACGGGACTTGCTGCTCGCGAAAGAAATTAAAGCCGCCGAGATCTTAGAGGCGGTTTTGCGGCGTATTAGAGCGGTTGAGTCCAAAATTCACGCCTATTTGACTTTGAATGAAGAACAAGCCAGGGATGAAGCGAAACGCATCGACGAACTGTTGGCCAAGGGTGAATCCTTGCCTCCTTTAGCGGGGATACCGATTGCGGTTAAAGACAATCTGTCCACCGCCGGTATCCGGACCACCTGCGCTTCTAAAATACTTGAAAATTATATCCCCCCCTATGACGCGACAGTGGTGGAACTACTTAAAAAGAACCGGTTGATTTTATGCGGCAAAACCAATCTGGACGAGTTCGGAATGGGTTCTTCCACCGAAAATTCCGGTTGGTTCGTGACGCGCAATCCTTGGGATCCGGAAGCGGTCCCCGGCGGTTCCAGCGGAGGAGCGGCGGCGGCGGTCAGCGCCGGAGGGACGATTTTGGCTTTAGGATCCGATACCGGGGGTTCGATCCGTTTACCGGCCGCCTACTGCGGGGTGGTCGGTTTAAAACCCACTTATGGGAGAGTATCCCGCTACGGATTGATTGCCTACGCCTCTTCTCTGGATCAAATCGGCCCCTTGACCAAGGATGTCACCGATTGCGCGTTGTTGTTGCAAATAATCGCCGGTTATGATCGGCGGGATTCGACTTCCGTCAATTATCCGGTCCCCGATTATGAGTCGGAAATGAAAAAAAGCGTTAGGGGGCTGAGAATCGGCTTGGTCCGGGAATACCTGGCCGAGGGTCTCAGCGAGCCGGTTAGAGCGGCTGTCGCCAACGCCGTTGCAGTTTTTAAGGAACTCGGCGCGGAAGTAGTGGAGATCTCACTGCCTTATACCGAATATGCCTTAGCCGCCTATTACATAATCGCTTCGGCGGAGGCCAGCTCCAATTTGGCCCGTTACGACGGGGTCCGTTACGGACACCGGGCCGGGAAAGAGGTTTCCGATGCGGTCGAGTTGATGCTGAAGACCCGCCGGGAAGGATTCGGAGCGGAGGTAAAGCGCCGCATAATGGTGGGGACTTATGTCTTGAGCGCCGGATATTACGACGCTTATTACTTAAAAGCGCAGCAAGTCAGAACTCTAATCCGGGAAGATTTCAAACGGGCCTTTCAAAAGTGCGATTTGATATTGACTCCGACCGCTCCCAACACCGCCTTTAAAATCGGCGCCAAGACCGATGATCCGTTGGAGATGTATTTGACCGATATTTATGCCGTCACCGCCAATTTGGCCGGGATCCCGGCGCTTTCGATTCCCGGCGGCTTCGACCGGGGAATGCCGATCGGGATTCAACTGTTGGGCCCGGCGTTTCAAGAAGCGATCTTATTACGGGCAGCCTATGGTTTTGAACAAGCCACCGATTTCCATCGGAAAAGGCCTAATTTAAAATTAACCTTAGGCATAAGCCATTGAACGAAAACCCTATTTAGCCTAAGTTATCTTCAAAGGAGAGAACGATTTGCCCCTTTCCGACTACGATATGATTATCGGACTGGAAGTCCATGTGGAGTTGAAGACCGCTTCCAAACTTTTCTGTTCTTGCGCCACCCGGTTCGGGGCCGAACCCAACAGCCAGGTTTGTCCGGTTTGCTTGGGCCTACCGGGGGCGCTTCCCGTTTTAAACGAACGGGCTTTGGAATACGCGGTCGTCGCCGCTTTGGCTTTGAATTGTCAAATCGCGAAATATAGCAAGTTCGACCGTAAACAATATTTCTATCCCGATCTGCCGAAGGCTTATCAGATATCCCAATATGATTTACCTCTCGCCAAGGATGGTTGGATCCTGATCCCGGCCGCTAGCGGAGAGTCCGGGGAGAGCAAAAAAGCCGGGATTATCCGGGTCCATCTCGAAGAAGAGGCCGGCAAGACCGTTCATTCCGGGACAGGGATTCTCGATTCCGATTGCGCCCTGGAGGATTATAACCGTTGCGGAATTCCGTTGCTGGAGATTGTCGGCGCCCCCGATCTTCGCTCCCCAAAAGAGGCCAAGAATTATCTAGAAAAACTAAAGACTTTGCTGCTTTATACCGGTGTCTCCGACTGTAAAATGGAAGAAGGTTCATTGCGCTGCGACGCCAATATCTCGCTCAGGCCCAAGGGAGGGAAGGAATTCGGAACCCCGGTCGAGATTAAAAACATGAATTCGTTCCGGGCGGTTGAGGCCGCTTTGGAATATGAAGCGCAGCGCCAGGCGAAACTATTGGACGACGGCGTAAAAATAGCGAAACAAACCCGCGCCTGGGATGAGAATAAAGGGATCACCGCATATATGCGTTCCAAAGAGGAGGCCGGCGATTACCGGTATTTTCCCGAACCGGATTTACCGCCGCTAATTATTGAATCCGAACGGGTTGAACAGCTCCGGCGGACCCTTCCGGAACTGCCCGATTCCCGAAGAAAACGCTATATCGATCTTTGGGGGCTTCCCGGATATGACGCCGAATTAATCAGCAATTCCAGGCCGTTGGCGGAATTTTTCGAGACTGCCGTAAATCTTTACGGCGAAGCGAAAACCGTCGCCAACTGGGTAATAAATGAATTGCTACGACTCGTCAATCAAGAGGGCATGGCGATTGAAACGATTAAACTGCTCCCGGATCAACTGGTCAAGATGTTAAAAATGATCGACGCCGGAACGATCAGCGGCAAGATCGCCAAGACCGTTTTTGAAGCGATGTTTAAGAGTGGCAAGGACCCGGAGTCGATCGTCCAGGAGAAGGATTTGGTCCAAATCAATGATTTCGAGGAATTGAAAACGATAGTCGCTGATGCGCTCGACGCCAATCCCGAATCCGTCGCCGATTATCTGAGAGGAAAAGAACGGGCCCTTGATTTTTTGGTGGGTCGGGTAATGAAGGAGACCAAGGGCAGGGCCAATCCGGGAATGGTTAATCAATTGCTCCGGGAGGAACTGGAGCGGAGACGCTGATGGTCGGGTGGAAACCAAGCGTTTGGGAGTCGGAGAAGGGAGCCGGGAGTGCCGGCTGATTCAAAGATAATTACTTGTTGTCGGACAGTTGGATCCGATCCGTTTGTCGCTGATGGCTTTGGTGAAAGTGGTGAGTTGGTCTGAGCAAGTTTCTCGATGACCGTGGGAAATTGTTCGGTTTAATTAATCCGTTGGATTTGGGAGTCATTTTGCTCCTTTTTTTGCTGGGAATCAAGGTCATCTCCGATTACCGTCCCGAGCCTTTAAAGCTCAAGGAAACTCCGGTTGTTTTCGGACTGTTGGTAAAGGATATCCCGAATAGTTTGGCTGAGAGCATCGCGGTGGGGCAAGATCTTTTTTTAGACGATTACCATGTTTATTTGGGGAAAATTTATCAAAAAAAGATTCAACCGGCTGAAATAATGATTGAATCAGGGGGAAAACTGATTTTGACCGCTTCACCCCGGAATTTTGATTTGCGGTTGGAGATCAAAAGAAACGGACGAATCGTGACCGGGCCATCCCGGAGCGGGGTTTATTTTGGGAAATTGCCGGTCAGGGTGGGAGATCGTTTGAGGGTTCATACTATGTATACTTCTTTTCAAGGCGAGATCGAATACCTACGGTTGCAACGTTGATGCCGATGAGGGTTGGGAAATGGTTTGAATTAACCGGAACCTCCGAAACCGTAACCAGGCTTTCGACTTTCGTTAAGTTCCTCGGAAAATTTTTCGAATCCGCCGGCGAGTGTTTTGAGAAACTTTGGATATCCAGCCGGATTTTTAAAATCACGGTCATGATCGGGAGTCGGCTGGAGAGGTTCCGCCGGAATAACGCGGTTTTATGGAAGACCTTGGAGCGGCGATGGGCGGCTATAATTGAGGCGGCGATCATTCTATTAATAGCCTTGATGCCGGTTTTAAACTCTTGGGAAGCGTTATTGATTCTAACCTTGTTTCTGTATGCCATCCGGTTTCCGGCGCGGCAGCGGCCGGATACCGGATTATTAATCTTTTGGATAAGTATGGCCTTAAGCGCGTTAATGGCTATGGGAGCGCCGGGACTTAGCCGAATGCTTCCGGTCACCGTCGGACTTTCACTGGCCGGAGTGGCCGGACGGACGTTTTCAGCCGCATTCAGCCGGAAACTGATCCGATTTATGCTAATGACCGGCTTACTTTGGATGATAATCGGATTTTGGCAACAGTGGACGGGTGTTCCTACGCCCCCGGGCTGGCTGGAGCGGGGCCAAGCTTGGACGATTTCCGTTCGTAGTTACTCGGTTTTTGGAAATCCCAATATTTACGGACTCTATTTATTATCCATATTAAGCTTCGCCTTTGATGGAATCAGCGCCGACAATTATTTCTTCCGGATTATGTCGGGACTGGTCCTAATCTTGACGGTTATCTCTTTATATTTTACCTATTCCAGGACCGCCTGGCTGTTAGGTATGGCGGCGGCGTTTTATTGGTTTCAAAAGCGGATTAAGTCGGGTAAAAGTTTAGTCTATTTGGGAGCAGGGGCTTTGTTATTATCCCTATTGCCGGGGTTTAGAACTAGAATGGCGGCATTGGCGTCCCCGTTGGAAAATACTTTCCGGTTGCGGGTCCGAATTTGGCGAAATATTTTAAGATTGATAACCGGCTCTTGGCTTTGGGGCTTTGGGCCGGGGAGTTTTATCGAAGTCTATCGCCACTTTCCGGCCGGGACCGGTCCGGTCCAACATGGGCACCAGCTTTATCTTCAGTTATGGTTGGAAAACGGTGTCCTGAGTTTGACCGCTTTCGGCGGAGTGATTGTTAAAAGTCTGGCCGGTTTTTTTGGCAATCGAGGATCGGTAAAAGCGACCGCTTTGGCGATATTACTTTTTTTAACTGCCGCTTTCTCGGAAACCTGGTGGGTCCACCCTTTTTGCGGGGGTTATTTTTGGCTCCTGATCGGCTTACGATATTCTTTAAAGACGGAGCGAAAAGATTGATGAAGCAGATTCTGATCTTCGGTTACTTGGGCTATGGGAACTTGGGCGATGAGACGAATTTAAAACATTTAATTGAATTGCTGCGCGGATTCGACCAAAAAATCAACATTACCGTCATTTCAGCGGCTCCGGACCGTACGATCTCCCAATATCCAGTTAAGGCCGTCGGAAAGTATAATTTCCCCGGAATTATCCTGGCGCTGAGTGGCGCGGATCTTTTAATCGGCAACAGCGGAAGCCTTTTTCAGGATCTTACCAGTAAAAGAAGTCTTTGTTATTATTCATTTTTAATTATAGCGGCGAAGCTTTTCAAGGTAAAAGTCTTTTTATACGGTCAGGGAATCGGACCGCTGCGATCAAGAATCGGTAAGTTTTTAGCGGGCCGGGTTTTAGCGCTGGCCGACGTGATTACGGTACGGGATCGCCTCTCCATCGTAGCTCTTACGGAGTTAAACGCCGGGAAACCGGAGCTTCACTTGACCGCCGAACCATTATTGGCCTTAAATGGCCCTCCCCTTTCTTCGGTCGAGGATTATCGGGAGCGTTGGAAAGGTTCCAAAGGAATAAGGTTAGGGTTGATAATTCGCGATTATCATTTTTTAAAAAAGAGGTTCTGGGAGCAGTTGTGTGTATCTTTAAGTTGGAACTCGGAATTCGAGATTTACTTGATTCCGCTTCAACCCAAAGATCGGGCTTGGCTCGCGAAACTCGCCGCCGGCCACGGGTTGACGCTTTTGCCAACGGAGGGTCATTGGGAAAAATTGCTCCGGATCCTCGCCGGGCTGGATTTATTGATAAGCGCCAGACTTCACGGGCTGGTGGCCGCTGTATTGCAAGGCGTTCCCTGTTATGGGCTGGCGGCCGATCCGAAGGTGGAAGGATTTTGTTTGCAACTGGGAATCTCGTTTACCCCTTTAAATTCGGAGACCGAATGGATGACTATTTGTAATCAAGTCATGACACTCCTCAGACAACCCCTTGCCGAACGGGCGGCTTACCGCTCCAAACTGACCTTTTGGAAAGCGAGGGCGTTGGAGAATCAAATAATCTTAAAACAATACCTTCAAAAAGATGATTAACCGTTTTTATTTGGAGGAGATCCCGGTCGACCTCGGTTCGAGAGTCGAAGTCCGGGATCTGGTCTGCCGGTGGTTGACGGCCGGGGAGAAATCCCGCCAAGTGGTTACGCTTAACGCGGCGATCTTTATGAACGCTGTGGCTAACCCACGGTTTAAACAATTAATTCAAAAAGCCGATTTAGTAACTGTCGACGGTTACGGCATTTTGCTGGCTTTGAAAAAACGCGGCCTTCAAACCGAACGTTTTCCTGGGGTCGAATTGGCGGAACAACTATTGGATTATAGTATTCAAAAGCGGTTTCCGGTCTATGTCTACGGAGGAACCGCCGCGACCATTCGCCGCTTGCAAGCGAAATTCGCCGGGTATGATTTCATTGCCATGAGAGACGGGTTTGGGGGAAATAGTCGTTTGGTAGCAGCGGAGATCATCGAGTCCCAACCCAAGTTGCTTTTGGTCGGATTAGGTTCGCCGCGTCAGGAATATTTTTTAGCGGGAGTTTTATCGCAATTAAAGAATACGGTAGGGATTGGCGTCGGCGGTTCGCCGGCGATTATCGCCGGTTGTAAAAAACGGGGCCCCGCTTTGTTGATCAATCACGGCTGGGAATGGCTCTATCGGATGCTCCGGGAACCGCGGAAACTAAAGTTGTTACCGGTATTGATCGAGTTTTGGCGCAGTTTTTTAAAATGAGTCAATTTAAAGCCCAAAATCTAAAAAGTCTAAAAGGCAAAGTTCGAAGTTTAAAGTTATAAAGCGTGAATCTCAACTTGTGACTTTTGAGTTGTAACTTCCAAATTTTGATAGTTTGTTTAAGGAGGTGATTATGATAAAGCGTTCTTTATTAAACCGGAAGGCGATTCAACGAGAGATCATGGATTACTTGGGTATTTTTGTAGGAGTCACCATAACCGCTTTGTCGTTGGTTTGGCTTCAGATACCCAATAAAATCGCGGCCGGGGGCGTCAGCGGGCTGGCGATAGTTACCTATCATCTCTGGGGATGGCCGGTGGCCTTAACCATGATCTGCATAAACATTCCGCTTTTTCTGGCCGGAATCTGGAGTTTCGGCCCCCGTTTCGGGGCCAAAACCTTGTTCGGCGCGGTTTTGATCTCAGTCATGATTGAATTTTGGGATTCGGTCATCAAGTTAGCGCCGTTAACCAATGATCCGTTATTGGCTTCTTTATATGGAGGAGTAATCGCCGGAGTCGGCATGGGGATCGCTTTCCGCTTCCGCGGGACCACCGGTGGAACCGATCTGGCGGCGCAGTTGTTAAACAGAGTATCCGGCATTTCGGTGGGGCACTCATTGTTAATCTTTGACGGCGCGGTGATCGCCTTGGCCGGAATTGTATTCAACAGCGCCGAACTGGCTTTATATGCGATTATCGCCATGTTCGTCACCGGGAAAATCTTGGATGTTGTTTTGGAAGGTTTGGATTATGCCAAAGCGGCCTTCATTATTTCGGAACGTTCCACTGAAATCGGCGCGGCGATTTTAAAAGATTTACAACGGGGCGCCACCGGTCTTTTGGGAAAAGGATTATATTCAACCGCTCGAAAAGAAGTGATCTTATGTGTAATTTCGCGGGCGGAGGCGATTAAGTTGAAGGAGATCGTCCGTAGAATCGATCCCCGCGCTTTTGTGATCATCACCGACGTTCACGAGGTGTTGGGCGAAGGGTTTAAGGAGTAGAATAGAACAGAATACAGAATATAGGAGACAGAAGTCAGAAGCGGTAGTTATGATAATCAAACCACTTACTGCTCGTGCTCAGTGAAACGGTGCTCGTACTCGTAATCGTTTTTTAATATCTCGACGCGCCGTTTTTGATTACGATTACGCGCGCGAGCGAGATTAGTCACCGGGGTCATCCCCGGTTCTTTATTTTGTAATGCCGTGTTATGCATAGTATTTGACGGCAAATTCCATACTAAAAGGAGCTATATTTGGCAAGAGAGGAAGAAGATGTATCACAAACCGCGAAGACGGCTCCTGCGGCGGTTGAAACGGGAGATCGCCAAGATAAAAATGGAGTTTGCCAGGGAAGAATTTAATAGTCAAAGCGCCGGTTTAGCGGCGACTTTGGCGGCGAATTTGGATGCGATCCGAAGGGAACTAAACAATAGTTCGGACCTGATCATTCGGCGTTTTAACCTGGGAGGCTCCTATCAGGATCTGGGGGCGATTATCTACATCGATGGTCTGGTGGACAAGAATCAGGTTGAGAGGAGTATCCTTCGCCCCTTAATGTTAATGAAGGCGCCGAGCTCAGGAAGGCCGGATGGCGACGACCGGCTGGCGGATATCGAGTTGGGCTTGATTACCGTCGGTGAAATCAAGCGGGAATGCCGGTTAACTCAGGTTATTGAGGCGGTGCTTTCCGGAAAAACGGTATTGCTGATTGACGGTTCCCAAAAGGCGTTAGTCATCGCCACTCCCGGCTGGGAAAAGCGGAGCGTGAATCAGCCCGACTCGGAAGTGATCGTCAAGGGCCCCCGGGATGGTTTTGTCGAAACCCTCCGGACCAATACAGCCTTGCTCCGGCGGAAACTGGGCGATCCGAGGTTGGCTTTGGAAACCTTACAAGTAGGGACCAGGACTAAAACCGAGATTTGTATCGCTTATCTGAAAGATATTGCGGATCCGAAGTTAATCAAAGAGATCAAACAGCGGATAAACCGAATCAATACTGATGGGATCTTTTCCGCCGGAGCTTTGGAAGAATTTTTGGAAGACGCTTCGTTGTCGTTTTTTGCAACCATGGGTTATACCGAAAGGCCGGACGTGGTCTGCTCCAAATTGTTGGAAGGCCGGGCCGCCGTTTTCATCGACGGCACTCCGGTGGTGTTAACGGCGCCGTTTTTATTCATCGAAAATTTCCAGAGTCCGGATGATTATACTTTTAAGCTTTTTTTCGGCAGTATGATTCGGTGGGTCCGCTACACCGCTTTCTTGATTAGTATTCTGCTCCCCGCTGTTTATGTGGCGTTAGTCTCTTTTCACCAGGAAATGATACCCACTCAATTGCTGATCACTACGGCCGCTGCGATTGAAGGCACTCCTTTTCCGGTAGTGATCGAAGCGTTGGTAATGGGCTTGGTCTTTGAAATCCTCCGCGAGGCCGGGATCCGGCTCCCCAGGCCAATCGGCCAGACGGTCAGCATTATCGGGGCTTTGGTCATCGGTGAAGCGACAGTCTCCGCCGGGTTGGTGGGAGCGCCATTGATTATTGTGGTCGCTTTTACCGCCATTACTTCCTTTGTCACTCCCACTTTGGTACAGGAGGGTACGCTGATCCGGTTTGCTTTAACGATTTTATCCGGTTTTCTCGGCGCCTTCGGGATCACTATCGGCCTTTTGGCTATTTTGATACATATGGCCTCGCTACGCTCCTTCGGGGTTCCCTACTTATCCCCAATCACACCTATGAATCTCCGGGATCTAAGTCAGGACGTGTTGATCCGGGCGCCTTGGTGGGCGATGTTTACTAGGCCAAAGGTCATTGGCGGACAAAACCGGGCACGTCAGGATTTTTACTCTCAGCCGGGGCCCACCCGAGACGGCCAGGGGGAGGCGGCGGATGAAACCTTGGAATAAAAAGGTCTTAGCCGTCTTGTTGCTGTCCTTCATGAGCTGCGCCGGGGGCTGTTGGAACTATCGCGAGTTGGATCAGTTGGGGATCGTCTCCGGAGTGGGATTTGATCTGGCCCCGGAAACGGGGAAAATATTACTGACGATTCAAGTAATTAAACCCGGCGAAGCTAAAGCGGGTGGCGGAGGTGGAAGTTCGGGCGGCGAGGAAAGCGGAAGCCAAACCCGGTCGGTGGTGGTCGTTGAAAGTACGGGGGCAACCGTGTTTGACGCGGTGCGTGAGGCAGTCACCAAGTTCAGCCGGAAATTGTTTTGGCCTCATAACCAAGTATTGATAATTGGGAAGGAGGCCGCGGAACAAGGGGTGCGCCGGTTTATGGATTTTGAGATTCGGGATGCCGAGCCCCGGCCCACCGCTTGGGTTATGGTCACTCCCGGAAAAGCCGGGGATTTACTTAAGGCCCCCGGTAAAATGGAGAAGATCCCGGCCATGGAAATTGCGGAAATGCTCCGGGCCCAATCCGTCACCTCCAAGGCGGGCAGTTTTATGGTACATGATTTTGTGTTACGGCTGTTGAGCAAGACTGCCGCTCCGGTAGCGACCCAAATCCGGTTGAACGAGAAAAATGAGGTCCAACTGGGTGGAACTGCGGTTTTTATAGGAGAAAAATTAACCGGTTTTATCGGTAAAAGGGAGACCAGGGGCCTGCTTTGGGTGCTGGGCAAGGTGAAAAGCGGCATTGTAACGGTTAAAGATCCCGATAACAAAGGCAAGGTCAGCCTGGAAGTTATCCGGTCCAGCAGTAAAATTAAGACGGAGGTAAAGGGAGATTCGGTCCGGATTAAGGTAACCGTATCCGTCCGGTCCAATGTGGGTAATCAAAACGGTGAACTTGATCTAAGCAAACTGGAGACTCTTAAAAGCTTGGCCAGGAGGGAGGAGACGGCAATCAGGAATGAAATTAAAGCTGCTCTAGATAAAGCCCGGGAATTAAAGGCCGATATCTTTGGTTTCGGCGAGGCTGTCCGCCGGGATCACCCTAAGGCATGGAAGCGGCTGGAACCGCGTTGGGATGAGATTTTCACCGAACTTCAAGTCGATCTGACGGTCAAAGCCAACATTAACCAAGTAGGGCTGATTATCAAACCCATTAAGCCATGACCGATAAAGGGGGAGGGAAAGGGCATGAGCCAACTGGAACGGGGAAAGATCTCCGGTACCCAAATGGTTTATTTATTGGTTAGTTTTGCCATCGGTTCATCGATCATCATCGCTCCGGGCCGGGGGGCGGGGCATGATGCATGGTTCGCTACTATCATCGGCGCCCTCGAAAGCATGGTCTGGGTGTTAATCTTTACTACTTTGGCCCGGCGGTTTCCCGACCAGACCATCGTTGAGATTATGGAGGTGGTTTTCGGCCCATTCCTAGGGAAGGCGCTCGCCGTCTGCTTCGTTTGGTATTCGTTTCATTTGTGTTCACTGGTGATCGGCAACTTCACCGATTTTTTCACCACAGTGGTCATGCCGGAAACGCCGTGTATCGTATTTGCCGTTTCGTTGGTACTGGTCTCGGCCTTTGCCGTTCATAACGGTTTAGAAGTAATCGCCCGCTGCGGTCTGGTGTTGCTTCCAATAGCCGTATTTTTAATCATATCAACGATTTTCCTCGAACTGAACCAGTTGGATTTAAAAAATTTTTTACCTTTTTTGGAAACTCCTTGGCCGCGTTTGTTGAAAACCGCGCATAATATAGCCGTTTTTCCTTTTGGGGAAACGGTAATCTTCGGGATGATCTTTCCTTATCTCAATCAACCTCGAGACGGTCGAAGCAGAACGGTGCTGGGAATTTTACTGGCGGCGTTTATCCTTACTCTACTTTATTTGCGAAGCATCGGAGTATTGGGAGCGACTAGAAGTATCGCTACTTATCCGGCGTTGGAAGCGGTGAAATTAATCAAAGTGCCTTTCTTAAACATCCGTTTCGAGATAATCGTGATTATTAACTTTTTGACGCTGGGTTTTTTAAAAATCACTACGCTTCATTATAGCACGGTTTTGGGTTTGGCCCAAATCTTCAAATTCCGCGCTTTGCGTCCTTTAATCATTCCCGTCGGAATCTTAACGGTGCTCCTTTCCTTAATCAATTTTCAAGGTTTTGTTGAGAATCTTGAATTTAGCGAGGTTGGTTATCCCGTGTATGCCCTGTTTTTTCAATTGGTAATACCTCTTTTAACTCTAATTGTCGCGGTAATTCGAAAATTGCCCTCGAGGAGAACCGGATGTTAATATTGTTATTTATGATCTTTATATTCCTCGCTTTAATTGATGTGCCTTGGTTAGTTCGGAAAGAGTATTGGTGGGAACTGGCGGTCTATTCGGGTCTGATGCTGACGGCGCTGATTATATGCGTTATGATGGTTATTGACGCGCCTTTTCCGGCGGTCAGCACGGAGATTGGGAATTTTATAAAATCGATTTTTTATTAAGAGTAGCGGTCTCGCCGCACATCCTGAGAAAGATTACCGATTCAATTGACATTCCCGAGTCCCTATGGTAAATTAAAGAAAAAAATCGGCGAAAAAGGGACTGTTAATGAGAATACTTCACACCGACAATCAACTAACAGAAGTGCTCCGTGTCTTAAACCGGCGTTCGGCGGAGACCGATGCGAATCAAGCCGAAATTCGGGACAAGGCGGCGGCGATCATCAACGAGGTCAAGGAACGGGGCGATGCGGCCCTCCTGGATTTTAGCGCCAGGTTTGACCAGGTTCAACTTGAACCGGGGCAAATCAAAGTCTCCCCTCAAGATTTTGAGACCGCCGGCAGTTCGGTGCCGACGGACTTTATGGAAGCCATCCGCCAAGCAAAAGCCAACATCCTAGCTTTTCATCAAAAACAACTCCCCAAGGACTGGCTCGATCTGAAAGATGACGGGATTGTTCTGGGACAACGCTATATTCCGGTTGATTCCGCCGGCTGTTATGTTCCGGGGGGAGTGGCCGGGAGCACTCCCCTGGTTTCGTCATTATTAATGAACGTATTACCGGCCGTGGTCGCCGGTGTTAAGCGCATCATAATCTGTACCCCGCCCAATGAGGTCGGCGGAGTTAATCCGTACTTGTTGGCTACCGCCATGGAATGCGGCGTCACGGAGGTTTATAAAGTAGGCGGCGCCCAGGCGATCGCCGCCATGGCTTTCGGAACGGAAACCATCGCCCCGGTGGACGTAATTACCGGGCCGGGAAATCAGTATGTAACCGAGGCTAAACGACAAGTATTCGGTTGGGTCGGCCTGGATATGCTGGCCGGGCCGAGTGAGATTTTGATTATCGCCGACAAAAAAAACGACCCCGCCTATTTGGCCGCCGACCTGCTTTCCCAAGCCGAACACGGACCGGTTGACGAAGCCGGATCGTTTTTATTGACAAACGCTCCGGATCTTGCCCAAGCGGTGGCGGCGGAGGTCGAAAAACAATTGGGTCAATTGTCGCGTAATAATATCGCCGCCGCTTCTTTGGCGAAAAACGGCGCGATTATCATTACCAAAGACCTGGATGAAGCATTTCAATTGGCGAATTTCTCCGCTCCGGAACATTTGGAACTGCTGGTCTCCGACCCTTGGAATCATTTGAGCAAAATCAGGCACGCGGGGGCGGTTTTTATCGGTCCTTATTCCACTGAACCGATAGGCGACTATATTGCCGGAACCAACCATGTATTGCCGACGAACGCCACCGCCAGATTCGCGTCGGGCCTTAGCGTAGACCATTTCATTAAACGGACCAGCATCATCGCTTATAACAAGTCCGGCATCGCCAAATACGGCCCGGCGGCGATTAAAATCGCCGCGGTGGAAGGTTTGGACGCCCACGCGAATGCGATCAAAGTTAGGCTTGAAAATAAAGATGTAACGTGTTCGTGTTAGGTATAATGATGTTTCGCATTCCGCGTTCCGAATTTCGGGTTGCGAGAGTCGGTTCTTGGAGCCGTTTCACTCAAAGGTAAAGGTTGTTTATAACGCGGAACGCTGAACACGGAACACGGAACGATAGAAGAGACGCGAAACGTTGAACACGGAACCAATTGAAATGGAGTGATACGATGCGGACCGCTGTAATCGAACGAAGCACCAAAGAGACTGAGATTAAACTGGAATTATCGCTGGACGGCTCGGGGGTTTATGAGATTCAAACCGGGGTCGCTTTCTTCGATCATATGCTGACTCATATCGCCAAACATGGTTTTCTGGATCTGAGGGTCTCGGCCCAAGGCGATTTGGAAGTGGACGCTCATCATACCGTGGAGGACGTGGGAATCGTATTCGGGCAAGCGTTAAAGAGGGCTATTGGCGACAAACAAGGGATCAGCAGATACGGCCAGGCAATTATCCCCATGGATGAGGCTCTGGCGTTGGTGGCTTTGGATTTGAGCGGGCGGCCTTATTTGAAATTTCAAGCCGATTTGGGCAAAGGACGGTTGGGCGACTTTGACCTGGAGTTGGTTAAGGAATTCTTTCAGTCGGTTGCGGTTCATGCGGGAATGAATCTTCATATTCGGCTTTGGGACGGCGATAATTTACATCATTGCGCCGAAGCGATTTTTAAAGCTTTCGGTAGGGCATTGGCCGCGGCGGTAAGATTGGATGAAAGGATCAAGGGTGTCCCGTCAACTAAGGGAGTCTTGGAATAGATAATGATTGCGATTATTAATTATGGCGCCGGAAATCTATGCAGCGTTGAAAAGGCTTTTACCTATTTGGGTTATCGGGCGTTTGTCACCTCGGATCCGAAGATCGTATCGGAAGCCGACCGAGTGGTCCTGCCGGGGGTAGGGGCTTTTGGGAAGTCCATGGAGCGACTGGAACAGGCCGGTATGATTCCGGTAGTCAAGGAGATCATCGCCTCCGGAAGGCCGTTCCTTGGAATTTGCTTGGGGTTGCAAATGCTTTTTCAAGAAAGCGCTGAAGTATTCGGCGAAATGACTGCCAAGGCAAAGGGATTGGGAATATTTCGCGGCGAAGCGCTCCGGTTTGAAACAACGCGGTTCAAAGTCCCTCAAATTGGCTGGAACCGGATTAAAATAAGTAAAGAAAGCCCGATTTTTCACGGGATTAAGGATGGAAGTTTTTTTTATTTTGTTCACTCTTACTATGTCAAACCCGCTGTTACCGAATTAGTCGCTTGCACCACGGAATATGATATCGAGTATTGTTCCGGTATTAGCCGGGGGAACATTCACGCTTTTCAGTTTCATCCCGAAAAGAGCGGCCAAGTGGGGTTAAAACTGTTAAAAAATTTCGCCGAATTGAATTAATTGCCGATGGGCGTTTGGGGAAGCGGATAGGGAAGATAATTTAGAAGGATTGCGCTAATGCTCACTAAAAGAATTATTCCTTGTTTGGATGTCAAAGACGGCCGAGTGGTCAAGGGAACCGGGTTTGTAAAATTGCGGGACGCCGGGGATCCGGTGGAATTGGCGGCTTTTTATGACCGGGAAGGCGCCGATGAATTGGTTTTTTTGGATATTACCGCCTCCAGCGAACGCCGCAAAACAATGGTGGAAATGGTAAGGCGCGTAGCGGAGCGGATTTTCATTCCCTATACGGTCGGGGGCGGAATAACCGATATCGAGGATATCCGCGCTATTTTGCGGGCCGGGGCCGATAAAATAGCAATTAATACGGCGGCGGTTCAAAATCCGGATTTAATCTCCGAGGGAACGGAATTGTTCGGGTCTCAATGCGTGGTGGTGGCCATCGACGCCCGGCGTCGGATTAGGGACGATCCTTCGCGGGGTTGGGAGGTTTATATCCACGGTGGACGAACACCTACGGGAATCGATGTTCGGGATTGGGCGCTTCAGGTCGAGAAACTGGGGGCCGGTGAAATTCTTTTAACCAGTATGGACCGGGATGGGACTAAGGACGGTTATGACAATGACTTAAACCGGACCGTCGCCGAATCAGTGGGGATTCCGGTTATCGCTTCCGGTGGAGTCGGCAAGCTGGAACATTTGGCTGAGGGGATTGAGATTGGCAAGGCCGACGCCGTATTGGCGGCTTCAATATTTCATTACCGGGAATACGGTATCAGACAAGCCAAAGAGTATTTAGCGACCAGGGGAATATCGGTACGGCTGGAATACTAAATTTAGGCCTATGGTTCCAAGCCCTATCGTTCCGCGTTCCGGGTTCCGTTTTAGTTTAGGTCTATGGTTCCGACTCTATCGTTTCGGGTTCGGAGTTCCGCGTTCCGGGTTAAGTTTTGGGAACATAGTTTCAAGCCTATTGTTTTGGTTATAATCTATGGTTTCAAGCCTATCCCGAATTTTTGGTTTCAGGTCTTACGCTTGGGGTTACTTCATTGGCAAAGCGGTAAAAACGCGGAACGTTGAACACGGAACGCGGAACATGAAACAATAAAAAAAGCCTTTTAGGCTTTTTTTATTGTTTCGCCATGGCGTTCAATTTTTTAGCCAAGCGTGATTTACGGCGCGCCGCCTGGTTTTTGTGGATTACTCCTTTTCCCGCGGACTTGTCGATTTTTTTAACGGCTTGGATAAAGTCCGCTTTTGCTTCCGGCTTTCCGGCAGTAATGGAGGCGAAGGCTTTTTTGATAAATGTTTTCAGGTTTGAATGTCTGGAAACATTGACCGAGCGTTGTCGCGCGGTGACTTTAACTCTTTTCGCGGCTGATTTAATATTCGGCAAATCTTTCACCTCCTTATACTGCCTTATATTGCAGGCAACAAAAACCCAATTTTCAACAAAAAATATTTTAACATGGCTTGCTAATATTTGCAACAGTTTAAACCGTCATTTTTGTTGAACTTTGTTTTGGACGGCAATTTGATATTTGGAGCTTAATTTAGCCGTGATCAGGCAAGTGGCTGCTTTTTCTTTAACCTCGGATACCGTAATTTCCGCTATCGGTTCACTGATTTCATCAATTACCTCTCCGGTTGCGGGGTCTTTTACCAGATCCAAGACATGCAGAACTACAAAGACCATTCCCGGTTTTACTCCGTCGGAAGAACCCAGGTTTATGTATACTTTATCTCCGGTTACATAGGCGACCAGACCGGTTAAAACCACATTGGACGGAGTGTGGGCATAGGCTTTATTCGCCAAGCCGTCCGCAACTTGATTGACGGCATCACGCAGGGCTATTCCGACGTTGGTTTTCCGAAATTCGTCGCTCCCAAAAGCAATCGCGTTCCAATCATAAATCAAACCGAAGTTGGTTTGTTTTTTTTCGCCTTCACCCTTTACTCCGGTAAGGATTTCGGCGGATGTGGCGTCTACTAATCTGGCATCAATGGCTACCCGGGCGGTGGTGGTTTTAAGGCCAAGGCCGAGTCCGCTTCTGCCGATAGCCCCGCCGCCCGACGACTTGAAAGAGAACTCGGTAATTCTGCCCATTACTAGATATTGGACGCCGAGAATTTTTCCGATCTTTGCCGCCGAAGCGGCGTCAACCCGACCGCTGGCGCCAAAATTTTGTTCTTTAAGGACTTTCTCCAGTTGTTCTCTTTCGATAACCCGAAATTTATCCGTTTCCAAGAGAGCGGTTATCAATTCGTCGGAAACACCTTTGCCCAATTCCCAACTCTGGTCCCACCACCGTTCCTGAATTGACCCATCGTCAAAAGGTAATACCGCGATGGTATATTTTTCAGCGCCCTGAGTCGGGATGACCAAAAACCCTAATACTAAAAAAAACGTCAACCCTAGAGACCAAATTTTTTTCATCCGGACACCCCCCTGCTGATTAAAAGCGAGAAAAGTTATTCGGATCCAGCTTGAATCAATTATTTATACCGCCATTATAACACAAGTTAGTTGAAGCAACAAGTTTTACCAGCAGATGAAAAATGCGATAAAAAAATTCAGTCCGGGTAAAAATATATCTACAGCGTTTTAATGGTAAAACGGATTTTCGCGGGAATCGTTCCCAGACAGGCGGTTGGGTCAATTGTTCTTTTTGGTCAGGTTTACCTATATCGCATTGTTGTTAATCTTTACTCAATTATTAATTCCAGCGTTTCAACCCGGGGGCAGGTTTTTAATTTTGCTGATTGCCGCGCCGACCGCAATTTTAACTGATTTTATCCGAAGGCTTGCAACTAAAAAAGCACTCAAAAAAAAGGCTCTGTTTAGCGGGTTAAGTATAATCCCGCTCCTTTTTGCGAGCGGGCGCCTTTTTACCGGAGTGAAGCTTACGTTCTTGGGAATACTAGTTTCATATCTGGGGCTGGTTTTCCTGGAGTTAATGCTGCCTGACGAATGGCATGAATTGATCTATCGGAAATATCGGGAATAACCACAGTCTTAAATTATCAGGGGGGAAAATAATTATGGAAGATCAAAATTTTGATCTGATCGGCCAAATTCATACCGATTTGGCTTTAGAGGCTCGAGAAATGGTGATGAATCGAGCCCAAGGTCAAGAACCGCCCGGAGTCGGAACCGTTACTGAAAAGCAAGGAGATACCTTGATAACCAGGGTTCATATCCAGACTGAAGAAGCCGGAAGGGCGATGAATAAAATCCCCGGCTTTTATGTTACTCTTGAGGCCCCGGGCTTAAGAACCACCGACCGCGATCTTCATGAAGAGATCGCCTTTCTGACTGCAAGAGAAATCGAAGGGTTCATCGGGCGGATTGGAGTCAAGGAAGAAGATACCTGCTTGGTAATTGGCCTTGGTAATTGGGATGCAACCCCGGACGCGCTTGGCCCCAAAGTCGTGAGTCATATTTTGGTGACCCGGCATTTGAAAGGGTTGACTCCGCCGGAGAAAAAAGGAGGACTACGTCCGGTTTGCGCGTTGGCGCCGGGGGTGTTGGGCAGCACCGGCATGGAAACCGGAGAAATCGTGATGGGCGTTGCGCAACGGATTCAACCCCGGTTTATTGTGGTCGTTGACGCATTGGCCTCAAGGGCCACCGGCAGAATGGGGGGCGTTATTCAAATCGCCGATACCGGAATTCACCCCGGTTCGGGATTGGGCAATAAGCGGATCGGGATCACCCCCCAGACAATGGGAGTGCCGGTAATCGCGATCGGAGTTCCGACAGTGGTGGAGGCAACCACAATCGTTCATGACGCTTTGGAAGAATTGTTTAAAAACCATCCCGGCATGCTGAACCTGCGGGCGATTGATGAAAAAGATTTGATTCGAAAAGTGCTCTCGCCTTATATGGGAAGCCTGATTGTCACTCCAAAAGAAATCGATGTGATGATCGACGGTCTGGCGAGGGTGGTTTCAGGGGCGTTGAATATTGCTTTGCATCCGGCGGTAAGTCCCGAAGAGGTTTTCCGGTATTTGAGTTAGTCGGTCATGGGACTTTTTGGTGATTGAAAACGGTTCTAAAAATGACCGGTTTATCATAGGTTTTGCCGGGAGATGATCGGCAAAATGCAAATTCGGACGGGCGCTTGGAAAAAAGCATACTTTTTTTACGGCATAGTTTTTTTCGGGATCGGGTTATTCGGAATTTTATCAACGGACCGGTTTGATTATTCGGGGTTAATCCAGTTAACGTTTGATCGGTTCACCGAAGAATTGGCCGACGCCGGATTAATTATTCCAAGGGGAAGCCGTGAGGTGGCCGTTTCCAATAGCGGCTTAGCGTCGATCGTTTTTCTTTGTCCGGAGATGATTGGGAATGAAAACTTGAGAGACTTGGAGCAACAAATCCGGTTCAGACTTGAAAAAAAAGCGCCGTTAATCCGGTACCGAGTTGCGGTTCAAGAAAGGTTAAAAGCGCCTCAACTTCTAACGCTGCTCAAAAGGGACTCATTTTTAATCGGGTTGGTAATCAACTCTGACCGGGAGTTGCCGGAGCGAATGGGCTTAATTTTTTCATTGCCGAAGACGGCGGCGCCGCATTTTTGGACGCAAATAACCAAACAGCCGCCGGAGTTGCCCTTATTCAAACTGGAACTTCTGGCCGACCAGCCGGACGGACTTTACCGGTTTGAATTTACGGAACCCCACTCCGCCGCCGATTTGCTCAGGGTCGTTGATATTTTGCTTAATTTATGGACGAGAACCGGTTTTGGCCGGAATTATAAAGTATGAGGGTAATCAGGGGAGTATCCGGTGAAAATTTACGGAAAAGTAATATTAATCATAATTTGGCTGCTTTTGATGTTGAGCTTTGGATATTATACCGTTTTTTCCAACCTCGGCTCGATCTTAGCCGCCGAACGGCCGGGATTCGAATGCCGGTTAATCCCTGAAGGAATCCGGCTCAAATTGGGGGATTCGGTTGAGGTAATTAATTTTAAAATTCCGTTACGATTCAAAGTGAGGGATGAATGCTGGATAGTCCAAACTGAGCATGGGACTGTCTCTGTTTCGCTTTCACCACGGCTTCGGATTCAATTGAAAAAATCCGACCCGGAGAAGGAGTTTGGTGAATGATGGTGAATAATAACACCACTTTTTATTTGAAAAAAGGCAGCTGTTGAAGTCGGCGGGATTGTTAAAGAAATCGTTTTAGGAAATAGTGAGCACGCCTTTCGGAAAGGAGAGCCCATTGGCGGATAACGTTACGGAACGAGCAGCTAAAGCCGCAGGTATGATCTCGGCTTTATTTTTAGTCAGTCGTATTTTGGGTTTCATCAGGGAGAACTTGTCGGGACGTCTCTTCAACCGTTTTGAGACTGATGCCTTTATCGCCGCTTTTATCATCCCGGACACTATGTACTATCTTTTGGTAGGAGGCGCCCTCTCGGCCGCCTTTATCCCGATTTTTACCGAATATTTGGCCAAGGGAGACGAAGAAGAAGGTTGGAAGGTTGCCAGCACCTTCATTAATATCACCGCGCTATTACTGATCATTTTTACGGTCTTCGGTATGATCTTCGCCCGGGGGGTGGCCTTGTGGGAGGCTCCCAGTTTTCCGGAGGACAAGATGTTGTTATTGGTCAAACTTACCCGGGTTATGTTTCCGGCGGTTTGTTTTACCGCCTTGGCGGGCCTGATCGGGGGAGTTTTAAATTCTTACCGGCATTTTTTAGCCCCGGCCCTCGGTCCGGTTTTTTATAATATCGCGATTATTTCGGGGGCTTTTTGGTTGGGGCCCCGCAGGGGAATCATGGGAATGGCTGCCGGAGTCGTTGGAGGCGCAGTCGGTAATTTCCTGATTCAGATATTGTTTTTACGTAAAGTGGGTGGTCGTCAATTTCGTTTTGCCTATATCGATTTGAATAATTCCGGTTTTCGCCGGATGTTAAGATTAATGGTGCCGGCTTTGGTCGGACTTTCGGCTACCCAGGCCAATTTATGGATTACAAACGTAATGGCGTCTTCGTTGCCGGAGGGAAGCATTACCGCGCTTCGTTTCGCCAATCGCTTGATTCAGTTGCCGATCGGGATTTTCGCGGCCGGGATCGCCATGGCTTTCTTTCCCTTGCTTTCGGGATTGGTGGCGGAAAAGAAAATGAATTCTTTTAAAGATACTCTTTCTTTGTCGCTGCGGTCGATCTTTTTTCTGATGTTACCGGCGGCTATTGGTTTAATGGTGCTGCGGGAACCGATAATTAAATTTTTATTCGAGGGACAAAAGTTTACTTCGCGGGATACGGCTTTAACCGCCTATGCGCTGTTTTTTTATAGTACGGCGCTTTTTGCCCATGCCGCGATCTTAATGCTGCCGCGGGCTTTTTATGCGTTGCAAGATACCGTAACCCCCGTTTTGGTGAGCGTTTTTTCGGTTTTAACCAGTATCGCTTTGAATTGGATTTTTCTCAAATATACCGGTTTGGGAGTGGGTGGATTCGCGCTTTCATTTTCAATCATGGGTTTGATAAACATGTTGTTTCTGATGGAAATTTTACGCCGTAAGATCGGTGGGATTAGAGGTTATGGTATTGTAAAATCGTTTATTAAGGCAATGGCCGCTTCTTTAATTATGGGGGCTGCGGTTTCTCTAATCATGAAATTCAGCGCTTATGTTAGCGGCGGGATAGGGTTGACCGGTCATTGGGAGGCCGCTTTAACGGTAGTTTTAGGGATGGCGGTAGGGATGGCGGCTTATTTTGGGACCGCATGGTTTTTGAAAATGGACGAATTGGCGATGGTAATCAGGTTGGTAAAAGGCAAACTGTTAAGTAGAAAGGTAGGATAGTTCCATGAACTTACTGCAGATTTTCGGACAATCATTTTTAGTAGGATTATCGGGGGCGGTAGCGCCCGGACCGTTGTTGACTTATAACATTCAACTCACCTGTAAAAAAGGATTTTGGATCGGTCCGAAATTGATCTTGGGTCACGCCTTTTTGGAGGCGGGTTTGATTTTAGGGTTGATCTGGGGATTAGGCCGTTTTCTCCAACTTTCGCTTACCCGGATCGCGATCAGTTTTTTAGGTGGGGTAATGCTGATTTGGATGGGATATGATCTGATTTTTAAGGAGAGCCGGAAAGCGAGCGCCCCGGCAAATCACGAAATTGCGGCGACGCTTGAGCCCACCCCGGGAAAAGGATTGACCGAGTTGAATCCGGTATTGGCCGGGGTGGTAATATCGCTTAGCAATCCTTATTGGTTGATGTGGTGGGTGATGGTGGGATTAACTTTAATTACCCAAGCGTTTCGATACGGCTGGGTAGGCGTGGGGTGTTTTTTCTGCGGTCATTTTTTATCGGATCTGGGATGGTATAGCTTCGTTTCCGGAGTCATGGTAAAAAGCCGCCGTTTATTAACAGGCCGCTTTTACCGTTGGTTGTTGTGCGGTTGTGGTTTGTTTTTGATATATTTGGCCTTGGCCTTTATTTACGACGCCTTAAAGCTGCTCGGCTTCCTACCTTGGTTTTTCGAACGGACGATTGATCTCTTTCAAAAAGTCGTGAAATTTGTTTGAGCAAGAGGGTTGAGATAGCTAAGGAAAAGGTTGTCGTAAATACGGCAACTTTTTCGCATTATTCCTTGATGATCAAATTTATGATTTCTTTAAAAATACCGAAATATTTAATAGGTAATCCCCCATAACGGCTTGCCGGTTAATCGAGTTAATCGAGTGGATGAAAATCAGTTTTTGACTCAGGGGGTGCGGTTTAATGGCCCTTCAATGGTCCGATATTCCTTTATTTAAAGGATTAACCAACGCTGAAATAGCCCAGGTTGTAAGCGCGGGGAAGATTATTAAACTTAAGGCCGGAGAATATGTGTTTCACGCCGGCGACCAAGGGAATGAAATGTTTGTAATCATTGCCGGCTCAGTTAGGGTGGAAACGGTTATTGGAGGTTCCCGACAAATATTGGCCAGGTTTACCACCGGGCATATCTTCGGGGAAATTGCATTTGTCGCCAAGATCCTTCGAACAGCAGACATTATCGCCGAAGAGTCTTTGGAATTACTAGTGATTACCGAACCTTTCCTTCAAAGTTTAATTAGCAAGTTACCTCAAACCGCGGCCAAAATGCTTTTCAACTTGTCCCGGATCCTCTGTGAGAGACTGGCTAATACCACCCGTTCCTGGATTGATTCCGAATATGAGAATATTTTGATTCTTTTTCAAACCTTAGCCGCTGAAACTGAGGTAAAAGCCGTTTTTGAAAAGTTCGCCGCCGCTTTGGCCAAGGCCTTGCCCCGGGTTGGGGCGGTCGAACTTTTCACCGCCGACGCCCATTTTTTATGGAAGAGTCCCGGCTTCGAACCTTCCCGCCCCGGTTTCGATTTTCTTGAAAAACAAACCGAACCTTTGGTTGATGAATCAAACCTGCTGACGATCGTCCCCATAAAAATTGAAGGCCGGATAGTGGGACGCTTGTTATTATTTCAAAAACCGGGGTTGCCGCTTTATCCGAAGGAACTTGATTTATTAATCAAAGTAAGCACTCAATTGGGTTTGGTCATCGAGCGAATCCTGCTCAACGAAGAAACCAAGGCCATGGCCACCAAAGATCCGTTGACGGGCCTCTATAACCGGAATGTTTTCAAAAAAGAATTGGCGAAAGAGATTACCCGGTCAAGAAGGTTGGAGGTTCCGTTATCAATGTTAATTGCAGACTTGGACCATTTCAAAAGGGTGAATGACACTTACGGACATCTGGCCGGGGATGAGACTTTGCGAAGGGTTGCCTCTTTGATAACTGACACGGTGCGCGATATCGATATCGCCTGCCGTTACGGCGGCGAGGAATTTGCGGTCTTGCTGCCGATGACGGATTTAAAAGGCGCTCTTAATGTCGCCGAGCGAATTCGTCAAAAGGTGGAAAATTTGACGATTAATTTTGAAAAACAACGGATTAAAATTACTATTAGTATTGGAGTGGCAACGTACCAAGGGGAGAGCGCCGAAGAGTTTTTTGAAAGAGCGGATAAAGCGGCCTATAGCTCCAAAACAAGAGGTAGAAATAGGGTTTCCTCGGCGGAGTGAAGGTTGGTCTTAGTAAATCGATGTTTTCGATTGCTCGCTCCAACACTAAATGGTATAATATTTTAGATTTAATTTAAACATGCCAGCGCTGTTATTGAACAAATATTAATTTAACTTACCCTTTAAATAGATGGAGGAGTTTGTTTGATTCAGACTAAAATTCGGAATTTTTGCATCATCGCTCATATCGATCATGGAAAATCCACCTTGGCGGATCGTTTATTGGAGTACACCGGCGCTTTGAGTGAGCGGGAAATGGAGGAACAAGTCTTGGACTCCATGGATTTGGAACGGGAACGCGGAATTACCATTAAGGCGCGGGCGGTCCGGCTTAATTATAAGGCTAAAGACGGCGAGGAATATGTGCTTAACTTGATAGATACCCCCGGACACGTGGATTTTACGTATGAAGTTTCGCGTTCTTTGGCCGCTTGCGACGGGGCTTTACTGGTGGTTGACGCGACCCAGGGCGTAGAGGCGCAAACCATCGCCAATCTTTATCTTGCTTTGGAACAAAATCTGGATATCATCCCGGTTATTAATAAAGTCGATTTACCCAGCGCCGAACCGGAAAGGGTTAAAAATGAAATCAGGGAGATCATTGGACTTGCTCCTGAAGAATGCATTTTGGCCAGCGCCAAAACCGGTTTGGGCACGGAAGAAATTTTAGATGCGATTGTTGAACGGATAAAACCGCCTCAGGGAGATCCGCGCCGGCCGTTAAAGGCGCTCATCTTTGATTCGCTGTTCGACTCTTATCGGGGGGTAATCGCTTATGTGCGATTGATCGACGGCAAACTGGCCGTCGGTGAAAAAATCCGGATGATGGCCACCGAGAAAGAGTTTGAAGTGACCGAACTCGGCACTTTTCAACCGATGATGACTCCCGCCCGGGAATTGTCCGCCGGAGAAGTGGGTTTTGTGATCGCCGCCATGAAAAATGTAAAAGACGTTCAAGTAGGGGACACCATCACTTTAGCGGATAATCCCGCCCCAACCCCTTTGCCGGGCTACCGGCGGGTTCAACCCATGGTCTATTGCGGCTTGTACCCGGTAGACAATGCCGATTACGAAGATCTGCGCGACGCTTTGGAAAAGTTACGGCTAAACGACGCCTCGCTGGTCTTTGAACCGGAAAACTCGGTGGCGTTGGGGTTCGGTTTTCGTTGCGGTTTTCTCGGGTTGTTGCATATGGAGATTATTCAGGAACGTTTGGAACGGGAGTACGACTTGAATTTAATCGCTACCGCTCCCAGCGTGGTTTATAAAGCCTTTTTGACCGACGGCAGCGTCACACAGATCTCCAATCCGGCCGAACTGCCGGCCCCCAACTATTTAGATCATATCGAAGAGCCTTACGTTAAGGCGACTATCATTTTACCCAGCGATTATGTAGGGCCGGTTATGGAATTATGCCAGGACAAGCGGGGCCAGTTCGTGAATATGGAGTATTTGATGGAGACCAGGGTGATGTTGACCTACGACTTACCGTTATCCGAAATATTGATGGACTTTTTCGATAAACTTAAATCCCGGTCGAGGGGATACGCCTCTTTGGATTATGAGTATATCGGTCACCGGGCCTCGAATCTGGTAAAACTGGATATTTTGTTAAACGGTAAAGTGGTCGACGCTTTATCGGCGATCGTTCATCGGGATAAAGCATACCAACGGGGAAGACAACTAACTGAAAAGCTGAAGGAGATTATTCCGCGGCAAATGTTTGAGGTGCCGATTCAAGCCGCTGTCGGAAGCAAAGTAATCGCCCGACAGACAGTGAAAGCCGTGCGCAAAGATGTGTTGGCCAAGTGTTATGGAGGAGATATTACCAGAAAAAGGAAACTTCTGGAGAAACAAAAGGAAGGCAAAAAACGGATGAAACAACTGGGAACGGTAGAGGTCCCTCAGGAAGCTTTTTTGGCGGTATTAAAAATCGAAGATTGAACTGAATTAATTATTCCCCGAGTATCGGCGGGATGATCGGTTCACGTTTGTGAAGCAATACCGATCGCTTGGGAGAACGTCCGGAGAGTAGGTTCATACTTTCAATCTGTTCTTCCAATCGTTCCATTTCCAAAATACCGATGGCATCCGGAAATTTTTTGGAGATATTTTTATATATTTTTTTCCACCAATCCGCATTAACGGTAAGGGACTGGTGCAAGTCGGAGGCGCGGTCGTTGTCGTGAAAGTGAAAGTGTCGAACTCGATCCATCTTTAAAAAGGCCTCCGGCATTATCCCGGCTTGCAGGGCATGACCGATATCGACGGTGAGACCGAATTCGGGTTCTTGAAAAAGCCATAAGAGTTCTTGTAAACGTGAGCCATCGCAAACGCTGGGATGAAAGCGCGGACTGCGCGGCATGTTTTCCATCAGTAAGGTTACGCCCAGTTTTTTAGCTTCCTGGAGGAGCATGGCGATGCTTCCTTCTTCATAGAGCCGGGTTTCCGAGTACAAATCGGTGGTGTTTGGATCCAGGGTGCAAGGGTGAAAAGTGACGTATTTAATTTCCAAATCCGATGCCAGGCGCATGGTATTTAAAAAAATGTTGATGGCGACCATTCGTTCTTCATAATCCGACGCGCCGAGACGGAGATCGACAAAAGGCGCGTGCATTGTTAAACTGAAACGGAAACGTTCTTGATAAATCCGGATCGTTTTTTTCTCGGCGGCGGTAAAAGTAAAATGAGGCGAAAGGCAGCGCGGGTCGGTATGTAATTCGATCGCTTTGAAATAATGGACCGCTTCTTGAAGATAAGCTGAAAGTGGCCGATTACTAACGATTCTCGATCCCAGGCAAAACGCCATGCGCGCGCGTCCTCCGTATCCGTTAGATATTGGTTTGAACTTTATATCATTAAAATACCTTATTTAAAACCATGAGTCAAACCCTGAAAAACAAATTCTTGGGATGTTCTCGAAAATAGAGGGGGGTTTTTCCGGCTGAAGGACGAGTTGTCGCTTTATCTTCATTTCCCGTTTTGCAAACGAAAATGCGATTATTGCGATTTTAATTCTTACGCCGATTTGGAAAGTTTAATCTTTCCATATGCGGAAGCGATCAAGGCTGAGATCAAGACTTATCTTCCGCAATCCAACTCGATCCGTTCCGTGTTTTTCGGCGGCGGAACCCCCAGCTACATCCCGGTGAGGATCTTGGCCGATCTGTTATTATTCATCAAAGAAAATTTTAGGTTGGCTCCGGATGCGGAGATTACTTTAGAAACCAATCCGGGCACCATATCCGGCTCGGAACTGGCTTACTTAAAAACGGCCGGGTTCAACCGTTTAAGTATCGGTTTGCAAGCGGCTCAAAACCGTCTCTTAAACGGCATCGGCAGGATTCATTCCCGGGAACAGTTTTTAAGTGTTTATAAAGCGGCGCGTGATACCGGTTTTTCCAATATAGGGATTGATATCATGTTCGGTTTGCCCGGTCAGCTTCTTCAAGATTGGGATGAAACCCTGGAACAGGTAACCGCCCTTGAACCGGAACACATTTCCGCTTATGGCCTGCAGCTGGAGGCCGGTACTAAACTGGCGGCGGACATCGCCGGGGGATTAACTCAGTTACCTTCCGAAGAACTGGTTGTGGAAATGATGCAGCGGGCGATGGACCATCTTCTTCGCAAAGGCTATCGGCACTATGAGATTTCCAACTATGCGCGCCCCGGGTTTGAATCCGTTCACAACCTGCGTTATTGGTACGGCGGGGATTATTTGGGGTTTGGCGCCGGCGCTTGTTCAACCGTGAATAACCAGCGCTGGTCGAATATTAAAGAGCCTTGGACCTATGTTCGGCGTCTTTCCGAAGGCGTCTCGGTCATTGCCGAACGGGAAGAACTGGATGTTCAAACCAGAGCGATTGAAGCCCTCATGTTGGGGCTTAGGCTTCGTGACGGAGTCGACCTTCGCCAATACCAAAATGAGTACGGGATCAACCTTTTTGAAACCGCCGGATCGGAACTTAAAAGTTTAAGCGGCCAAAAATTAATAACCGTTAACGACTCCCGATTGGCCTTGACCGACGCCGGAATTATTCTTAGCAATATGGTTATCGGGAAGTTGCTCAACGGGATTTAAAGGGGATAAAGCCGGTTCTCCAAAGTTAAGAAAGTATCTCAAAAATACTTGACAAACCAAAACGGCAGTGTTATTTTTTTATTAGATTAGCACTCGTTAAACTAGAGTGCTAACAAAAGAAGTGGAAATGGGGTGCTTTTATGGCCTCCGAACTTGATGGCAGGAAAAAACAGATTTTAAAGGTCGTCACCGACGATTATATCGCATCGGCCGAACCCGTGGGGTCCCGGACCATCGCGCGCCGGTATAAACTTGGTTTGTCGCCGGCCACTATCCGTAATGAAATGGCGGACCTTGAAGAAAGCGGTTATCTGCAGCAACCTCACACTTCGTCCGGGAGAATCCCTTCGGAAAAAGGTTACCGGTATTATGTCGATGCTTTGATGTCGCTCCGGCAATTGGAGGAATCCGAGATTGAGCTAATCTATACTGAATTGGAAAAACATCAGCGGGAAATTGACGCTATAATCCATCAGACATCAAAGATCTTGGCGCAACTTACTCAATACCCTTCGATGGTGATCGGTCCTCAGTTTCAAGCCGCTGCTTTTAGGCATATCCAATTAATTAAACTCGCTCCCGACACGGTTTTAGTGTTAATCGTCACTGATACCGGGTATGTCGAAAATAAAATAATTGAGCTTGAAAATGAAATATCGGACGCGGAATTGGACCGGATTTCATACTTGTTGAACCAGAAGCTGCGCGGGGTGAGCCTTAAGGATCTGAAGACCAGCGTTATCAAAGAAATTCGATCGGATATGGCTTTGCAAGATCATTTTTTCAGCGAGGCCTTGAAGGTTTTGATTAAATCAATCTCCGAACACCCGCATGAAAGGATTTTTGTTGACGGCGCCATTAAAATTTTGGAACAACCCGAGTTTTCGGATGTTTTAAAATTCAAACCCATCATGAAGGCATTAGGGGAAGAAGATTGCCTTTATAAACTGTTAAGTTCCAACTTGCAAAGGGGAGCCAAAGTTAAAATCGGCAGTGAAAATCAGGATTTGGGAATTCAAGATTGTAGCGTAGTTACCGCCGGGTATGAGATCGCCGGAAGAACAGTGGGAGTGATCGGCGTTTTGGGGCCTACCAGGATGGAATATGCTAAAGTTTTGCCGATCGTTGAATATACCGCCGCCATCCTTAGTGAATTATTAACCCAAATCCATAAGCGTAACTGCTGAGTAGAAATCGACATTTATTCCGGGGCATTCCGCTTGATAAATTGTTTGGATTCGGACTGTCAATAATAACCTTAACAAGCCGTGGTTTTTTTCATTTTTTGGCAGTGGTTAGGATGAAATCACGGTTTTAATGGGAGGTTATGATGACGGTGGGTCCAAAAATGGAATCTTCCGAGGTAAACCGATATTTAACCGCTTTGATGACCAATTCGGAAGCCATTCGTGGTTTGACTCGAATCGTAGCGGATACGTTTGGTCCAAAGGGATTGGATTGTATGTTAGTCGGAGATGACGGCGAAGTAATCATCACTAATGATGGAGCCGCCATCTTAAATGCCGTTGACACCGCCCATCCCATCGCCCGGATTTTGGTTGACGCAGTCCGGCTTCAAGACGATAAGGTCGGCGATGGCACCACGACCGTCTCGATTTTGGCGGAAAGCTTGATCGCCGAAGGAGTCAACCGAATTTTAAAAGGCGTTCCGGTCATTAAAGTGATCGAAGGCATCAAACGCGGGATAGACTCCGCTTTAGCGGTTTTAGAAAAGGTAAAAATACCGGTGGAACGGTTGGATGCGCCCCTGCTGGAGCAAGTGGCCTTGATCTCGGCACGGGGCCATCAAGATTTAGCGGGTTTGGTGTTTGAAGCGATTCAGATTTTAGGTGAGGAGTATTTAACCAAACCCGGTTTTAAACTGGCGGACCAAGTTCTCGCTTTTGAAGGGAGTCCGACGGAGTTAATCCGGGGCACGATCGTTAACCGGGAGCCGTTAAATAGGGGAATGCCCCTTCGGATCAACGACGCTAAAATCTTAATCGTCGACGACGCCTTGGAGCCGGTGAAAATCGATTATCAAGCCTTAGGGACCGAAGCCGGGTTTAACCGCCAACTTCACAACCAGGAACTGCTCCGGGAAAGTATCGATCGCCTCGCTGAGATGGGCGTGAAGGGAATCTTCGCCGATCGGGGCATATCGGATCAAGCGGAATCCCATTTGACGGATTCGGCAATGCTGGGGGTCCAAGGCGTCCCCAGGTCGGAATGGGAAAGATTGGCCGAACTTACCGGGGCGCGGCCGGTTAAACGGGAAGATTTGCTTAAACCTCCCAAAGAATTGGAGCCGGTATTAGGGAAAGCCGCCGCTATAATCGTGGATCAGGATTCCAAAAACATTCGGGTCTTGGGTTTTCCCGATCAAAAAATGGTTACGCTTTTGATTGGAGCTTATTCAAAAGAAGTGTTAGCGGAGAAAGAACGGATCATTAAAGACGCGGCCGGAGCGATCCAAGCCGCTTGGTCCGGTGGAGTAGTTGCGGGCGGCGGTTCCGTCGAGCTTGGAATTGCCCGGGTTCTCGAGCAAAAGGCGCCGCTGGATTTAGAGCGTTACGGTTACGCTTGTGTTGTAGAGGCCTTGAAAAGGCCGGTTGCCCAAATCTGCGCCAACGCCGGTTATAACTCGTTGGAAAAATTGGCGGAGGTTTTATCGCGCCAGGCAGAAGCAAATTCATTTAATTTCGGCGTAAATTGTGAAACCGGAGAAGTCCAAGACTTAATCCAAAACGGAATTTGCGATCCTTTCCTGGTAAAATATCATGCTCTGAAATCCGCGGGAGAAGTGGCGGTCGCGGTTTTAAGAATCAATACTATCGTCAAGATGAAGAACTAATTGGAGGTTATCCGCATAGGTTAATATTTTAAGGATGGAGGTTATCATGGCAAAACAAGATCAACTTAATAAAACAGATAGTAATCAGCTCGAGGAGGGTTTGGGAGATTCTGCTCCGGAGGGAGCGGAGACACCGCAAGCGCCGGAGGTTAATGGTGAGGTTAATGATACCGATTCGAAAATCGCCCAATTGGAGAATGAATTGGCCGCTCTAAAACAAGAGAGGGATGAGCTATATAATAAGATGCTGCGAACCCAGGCTGATTTCGAAAATTTTCGGCGTCGCAGCCGTCAAGAATTTGAACAACTGGCCCTTTATTCCGGTGAGGATTTGATCAAAAAGCTCCTGCCGGTTCTTGACAGCATCGAACGAGCGGTTGCTTGTTCCGATCTTTCCAGTGAAAAATTTGAGAATTGGCGGGATGGTATAGTTTTAATCTTGCGTCAGCTTCAGAATTTGCTTGCCGGCGACGGTTTGGAAGAAATTCCGGCAGTCAATGAAATGTTCGATCCTCAATTTCACGAAGCGGTGCTTCAAGAAAAATCGGATCAGGTTGAGCGCCCAACGGTAGTTGAGGAGATGCAAAAAGGTTACAAATATAAGGGTAAACTGATTCGACCGTCATTGGTTAAGGTGGCGGTACCGGACGGTGATCAGTGAACCGACGCGAGTATTCAATTAAATATCAATACTACATAGAGTTTTGTAAAAAATTATTTTAAACGAGAATTCTATTTAAAACAGGGGGTCTATTTATGGCTAAAGTAATAGGTATCGATTTAGGCACAACCAATTCTTGCATGGCTGTAATGGAAGGCGGAGAACCGGTGATCATTCCTAACGCCGAAGGCGGACGGACCACTCCTTCGGTGGTGGCTTTTTCAAAGACCGGGGAACGGATGGTGGGACAGGTTGCTAAAAGACAGGCGGTGGCCAATCCGGATCGGACCGTGACTTCTGTTAAACGGAGAATGGGGACCAACTATAAAGTGGTCATCGACGATAAACAGTATACGCCTCAAGAGATTTCGGCCATGATTTTGCAAAAGATGAAAGCCGACGCCGAAGCTTATTTAGGCGAGAAAATTGAGAAAGCGGTTATTACGGTGCCGGCGTATTTTTCCGATTCCCAGCGTCAAGCGACTAAAGACGCGGGAAAAATCGCCGGTTTGGAAGTGCTGCGGATCATCAACGAACCGACCGCCGCGTCACTGGCCTATGGACTTGATAAAGGCGAAGATCATACCATTCTCGTTTTTGATCTGGGCGGCGGCACCTTTGATGTCTCCATTTTGGAATTGGGGGACGGCGTTTTTGAAGTAAAGGCGACCAGCGGCAACAACCGGCTGGGCGGCGATGATTTCGACGAACGGATCGTCACTTGGATGGCCGAGAATTTCAAAAAAGAGCATGGGGTTGATCTCCGAAACGACCGAATGGCGTTACAACGCTTAAAAGAAGCGGCGGAAAAGGCGAAGATCGAATTGTCAGGGCTGACCTCGACCACGATTAGCCTTCCGTTTATTACGGCGGTTAACGGTGAGCCGCGCCACTTGGATATGACACTGACCAGGGCTAAATTCGAGGAGATCACCGCCGATTTGGTGGAGGCTACCGTTGGACCTACCAAACAGGCCTTGGCCGATGCGGGGATGGAACCGAAGGATATCGATAAAGTGATTTTGGTCGGCGGTTCGACTAGAATCCCGGCTGTTCAGGAAATGATTAAGAAGTTAACCGGCAAGGAACCTTTTAAAGGGGTCAATCCCGATGAAGTAGTGGCCATCGGCGCCGCTATTCAGGGCGGCGTTTTGGTGGGGGATGTGAAAGACATCGTCTTGTTGGATGTTACTCCGCTTTCGCTGGGCTTAGAGACTTTAGGCGGTGTGTTTACCAGGATCATTGATCGGAATACGACCATTCCGACTTCGAAAAGTCAAATCTTTTCCACTGCCGCCGATAATCAGACCGCGGTTGATATTCATATCCTCCAAGGCGAGCGACCGATGGCCGCCGATAATATCACCTTGGGTCAGTTCCGGCTGGACGGGATTCCGCCGGCGCCGCGGGGCGTCCCCCAAATTGAAGTCACTTTTGATATCGACGCTAACGGGATCGTTCATGTATCGGCAAAAGATAAAGGCACCGGCAAGGAGCAAAAGGTGACCATTACTTCCTCCAGTGGCTTGAGCGAAGAACAGATTAATCGGATGGTCAAAGAGGCCGAGGCCCACGCTGAGGAAGACAAACGCCGCCGTGAAGAGGCCGATGCCGTAAATGAAGCCGACAGCTTAATTTATACGGTTGACAAAACCTTAAAGGATATCGGCGACAAAGCCGATAAGAATCAGGTTGAAAAGATTCAAAAGGCCAAGGAAGAGTTGCAACAGGCGGTTAATGCCAAGGATATCCCGGGAATTAAAGCTAAGAAAGAAGCTTTGGAGAAGGTCCTCCACGAGCTTTCGGCGACGATTTATAATCAAGCGGCCGGGCAAGGCCAACCCGGAGCGACCGGCGCCGGACCGGACGACGGGCCGACCGGCTACGGGCCTCAACCCGAAGGACCGACTGTTGACGCCGATTTTAAAGTGCAAGACGATAATAAGTAATCCGATTGGACAGTTGTCAGTTGCCGGTTGACAGTTGATAATACCAGCATGATTGGTTGGAGTAATTTAATTATCGATTTCACGGATAACCGGCAACTAATTGAAAGGATTTAATATGGCAAAACGAGATTATTATGAGGTATTGGGAGTTCCGAAAACCGCTACGGATGAAGAGATAAAAAAAGCTTACCGGAAACTGGCCCGACAGTATCATCCCGATGTTAATAAGGACAATCCGAAAGAAGCCGAAGAAAAATTTAAAGAGATTAATGAAGCCTACAGCGTTTTAAGCGATCCTCAAAAGCGCGCCGCTTACGATCATTACGGGCATGCGGCCACCGACCCGAACTTCGGCGCCGGAGGATTCGGCGGATTCGGGGATTTCGGTTTCGACGGGTTTGGGGATATTTTCGACATGTTTTTCGGCGGCGGTCGGAGTTCACGGCGGCGCGCCGGTCCGCAACGCGGGAACGACCTCCGCTATGACATGGAGATTTCTTTTGAAGAAGCGGCTTTCGGAAAGGAAACTACGGTTGAGATTCCTAGAACCGAAGTTTGCCCGACATGCAATGGCAATCGGGCGAAGCCGGGGACTCCGATCAAGACTTGTTCCAATTGTAATGGGACCGGCCAGGTCCAGATTACTCAAAATACCGCTTTCGGTAGATTTGTCAATGTCAGAACCTGTGAAAAGTGCGGCGGAGAAGGGAAGACCATTGAAACGTTTTGCCCCGAATGCGGCGGCAGCGGTAGGGTTCGCAGAAACCGGAAGATCGATATTAAAATTCCGGCCGGAATGGAAAGCGGTTCCCGGTTGCGAGTGGCTGGGGAAGGAGAAGCGGGGATCCGGGGCGGTTCCCCCGGCGACTTATATATCTATATTTATGTAAAGCCTCATCCCAAGTTTGAACGTAAGGGTTACGACGTCTACAGCGAGATCAAACTAAGCATTACCCAAGCCGCGCTGGGAACGACGGTTTCCGTAGACACCCTTGACGGAAAAGTGGAATTGCGAATTCCGGAAGGCACCCAACACGGCACTTCGTTTCGGATCAAAGGCCGCGGTATTCCCCAATTGAGAGGACATGGCCGGGGCGATCATTTTGTAAAGGTTAGAATCGTCGTTCCCACCAAATTAACCGGCGAGCAACGGGAATTATTAAAGAAACTGGCATTATCATTCGGAGAGGATCTTTCGGCTGATGAAAAAGGTTTCATCAGTAAAGTGAAGGATGCGTTTAAATAAGGAGTTTAGTAGTCGGGAGACAGTAGAGGGTGTGAGAAATATTGGGTAAACCTCCGATAAGCCGAAGTTCAGAAATGCATTGCACACCCTCCCCTTCGGTCTCGGCTATTCTTCGTTATTCGGCTTCGAAGCAGCACGGTGAAACCGAGCTTAGGAATGTTTTTACCACTCAGCCGTGGGTTTTAACCCGCGGCGGATGGAATGGATGGAATTTCATGTTCCGGTAAGAACGGTTGTAATCAATTTAAAAAGAGGAGCACCCTACTCCTCTTTTTAAGCATTTCAGGAGGCAGGATGGGCGGGTCTAATTGGAGTGAAGTAAAAGTTAGAGTCCCGGCTGAGTATGGCGAAATCGTAGCCGAAATTTTTCAAGAAGAGGACGCCGGAGGAGTCCTTTTTGACGATCCCGGCATTTTAAAAGAGAAGCCGTTTCAGGATGATGAACTCCTTGGTGATGAATTCGCGCTTCCCGTTCATTTCGGAGTGCGCGCCTATTTCCCGGTGGATGACCGTTTGGGGGAACGCCTGAGCCGGATCAAAAAACGGTTGGCGGAAATATACGGAGCAGAAGTGGAGCTGGAGCTGAAACAAATCCATGAGGAGGATTGGGCGGAGGCTTGGAAGCAATATTTTAAGCCGGAGCGTTTCGGGAAAATTGTCATTAAACCCAGTTGGGAAGAGTATCATCCCGCCGCCGGTGAAATCGTGATCGAGCTTGATCCGGGAATGGCCTTCGGGACCGGCACTCACCCTACTACGCGAATCTGTATTAAACTGCTTCAAGAATTAGTAACGTCCCAAACTGAGATGCTTGATGTGGGAACCGGTTCCGGGATACTGGCCTTGGTCGGGGCTAAGTTGGGCGCTAAAAAGACAATCGCAACGGATATTGATCCGGTCGCTCTCAAAGTGGCCTCGGAAAATATTAAACGCAACCGGCTGGAGGGTATTATTGAAGTCTATGAGGGTGATCTGTTGGATGGACCGGTAGACTCCAAGTTTAACTTGGTGGTAGCGAATATTATAACCGACGCGATTTTGCAGATTGCTCCCCAATTGGCGAAGGTCCTGGAGCCGGGAGGTATTTTCGTGGCTTCGGGAATCATCGCGGAGCGTTATCCGGAAGTGTTGGAATGCTTGACCAAGCAAGGTTTGGCATATATTAAGCACGTCTGCGAAGAAGGTTGGGTGGGACTGGTAGTACGGTCTGGAGTTTAAGTAGTCGCCCACTCCGGCCCGCAGAGCGCGTTAAAGGATGAAAAAATAAGGAAAGCGTTATTTCCGTCGCGGGTTAACCACGCGGCTGGGTATATAAAAACGTTCTGAATCCCAACCGGGATCAGCTGTCCTTCGCTATTGGCTTCGAAGCATCA
>JAAYHS010000085.1 GCA_012735315.1 Bacillota bacterium
AAATTTGATAATCAACATAACCTCGGTCAAATACGTGAATCGCATCCGGATCTTCAACAATAAGTGAATTAAGTTCTTTTTTGTCCGCTACTTTTGCCGGTGTGATGCTGACTTGTTCCGGAAAGGCGATTTTCTCATCAAAACAAATTCGTAAATGGAGTTTAACTCCGCCTTTGGTTCTACGGAACTTTGCCCAAGAGCTTCTACGCACCGCCAAGCTAATGGTGGTGGAATCAATCAGGTTAAGATGATAACCGGTCTCTTGCCGAAGTTTCCGACTAAGATTGATAAATAAACTTTGCAATATCTCGGTTGGAAATTTGCTTAAACGGCGAGCAATTTGCGAATGGCTTATTGATTTGAGTTGAAGGGCTTGACTTAAGCCTGGATTTGCTAGGCTTTCACTAATATCGCGAAGTCCGTCCAGGTTTTGGATAACGGCATATGTTAACATTTGAATGAATGGTTTGGCGAAAAGCTTTTTAGTGTAGCGATCAGCTCCTTTATCGGAAATAGCAGTAAAAAAATCTTCGTTAAAAACGGTTTCAAACAGTTGAATAAATGTGGATTTTGTAGTATCTTTGTCCATGAGCTCTCCTTATTTTAGAGATTCTAGCGGGACAAAGACTGCCTAATCTCTATTATAAGGAGTTTTTTCATGTTTTTCGATGCTTTTACTCTTGTTTTTAACTGTTTTTAACCTTTCTCTTGAGTTGACTTTTGTGAATTCTGTTTATGCTACGCTAGTGGCTTTTTTCATGATAATAGGATTATTAGTAACATTCTTCAACCCAATTTATAAGAAATGTAAAGTACTACCATGGGATATGTTCACAAGGATGATTATAATAGAAGATTAAATATTTAAAATTTTAAAATTTTGAATTTATATGCAAAGGATGATTTTTGTGAGATCTAATTGGTTCAATTTTTTATTAGAACAATTCAAAAATTATAAATGGTTTATTATTGTAATTGTTCTAGTTTTAGGTAGGTTATTAAATTTTCTACAAAAATTATCAAATACATTTAATGACCCAACAATTAAAGTTGTTTATATAATTCTTGCAGTGATTTTTTTCATATTAATAATTTTAGGTATTTTAAGTGCCATTAATTACCTTTTTTCTAATACAAATTCATCAAATAAGAATGAAAATGATGATAAAAGGTAGTGTCAAGAATTTTGCGCACATTTCAAAGAGATCTGATATATATGGGTTTTGCCTACTCTTGACACCTCTTTTTCTGAAATTAATAGATTCATAGGTTTGAGGAAACGCTCTCCTGAATCGATAATTGTCCACTCAACTTGGGTAAACGGTCTCCGAGAATGGTGAATGATTTCCTTTGTTTTTTTTTGGAATTCGATATGACGATTGTATCACATTTCCACTCGTGGATTTGCTTTTTTTACCCTCTTTGATGAAATTGCTCATAAAAACGGCCTCAAAGCAGAGAGGGTGGCCAGAGGCCGGGTGAGTCGGGTTTTGGCAAAAGTGATTTAGTCCGTTAAAGATTAAACATATAAAATAGTCTAAATTTGTCCAGGGAATGTCCGGTCATTCCCTAGTCTTTTTGGTAAAATAAAAACCAAGCAGAGCGGAAGATAAAAAACCGAGCGAAAAATGGAAAAACCATTGCCAGCACCCAGAACTTAATACCGATACCCTTAAGGTAGCACACCAAAGGGGGTATCAAGAAAGGATGTTGACAATGGAGCAAATATATCATATCAAATATTTGCGTAATCAAAAAGAAGAATCTTTAAGGAAAATTGCCAGAGAAACCGGACATGATTTTGAAACGGTTAAAAAGTATGTAGAAAAGGACAATTTCAACCTGGATCTTCGTCCGAAACGAAGAAAAGGCAAGCTTGAGCCATATAAGGAACTAATTGATTCCTGGCTTATGGAAGATTTAGAAGCAAAACCGAAACAACGCCATACCGCGCAGCGGGTTTATGAACGCCTAAAAGAGATTTATCAAACCAAACTAAATATTTCCGACCGCGCAGTACGGGCATATGTTTCCCGGCGTAAAAAAGAAATCGGTTTGGACACTAAATGCTATCTACCGTTAGAACATCCGCCCGGGGAAGCCCAGGCCGATTTCGGCGCAGCTCAATTTATCGAAAAAGGCGTAAAATACGACGGGTTTTATCTTAACCTATCGTTTCCATACAGCAATGCAGGATTTTTTCAAGTATTCAAAGGCCAAAACCAAGAATGCCTGTTGCAAGGATTAAAAGACATCTGTGAATTCATTGGAGGCAGCTCAACCGCAATTTGGTTTGACAACATGTCAACGGCAGTCAATGAAATCCGCAAACAAGGCCAAAGGGACTTAACCAAGGGATTTGAACGGTTTATGTTGCACTACGGGTTTATCAGCAATTTCTGCAATCCCAATAGTGGCCATGAAAAAGGCCATGTTGAAAACAAAGTGGGCTACCATCGGCGCAACTTTCTGGTCCCGATACCGGAATTTGACGATATCCGGGAATACAATCAAGAGCTATTACGGCGTTGTCAGACAAATATGCGCCGGAACCATTACAAAAAAAACGAAAGTATTGCCAAACTTTTTGAAGCGGACCAACAGGCGCTGTTACCTTTACCCAAAGCGGAATTTGAGGTATACAAATTGGAAGCAGTCAAGGCGGATAATTACGCCAAAGTCCGCTATGGAAATCAAAGATATTCTTCTGCCCCGTCCTATGCCGGGAAACAAATGTGGCTAAAGATTGGAGCCCATGAAATTGAAATATTAAATCAGGATTACCAAAAGATTATCAAACACGACCGGCTCTACGGCGACCAAAAAGAATCAATGAAATGGGTTCCTTATCTTGAATTGTTGGCACAGCGACCGACTGCGCTTAAATACAGCGGTTTTATCAAAGAACTGCCAAAGACGGTTCAGAAACATCTTGAACAATGCGATTATGAAGCCAAAAAAATGGCTTTAAAGACACTGACGCGAATGGTTAACCATACTAATATCGAAACAGCCGTTCAAGCTTTTGAAATCGCAATCCATAAAGGAGTAATCGATATTGACAGCATTTGGGCCACTTACACCCGGTTAACTTCCGGAATTGCCGAAGCGGCGGAAATTATTCTTCCGGCCACAGTTCCGGAACTTAAGGAATACATTCCGGATCCGTCCTTGTATGACGCCTTGCTGCAAGGAGGTGATTCGAAATGGAATCAATGATCGAAGCCTGTTGTAAACAGTTAAAAATCGGCAGCACCTTTTACAAAGGATACCAAAATATTAAAGCCGATACCCACGAACAATTTCTCTTGGAACTTCTCAAAAGGGAACTGGAAAACCGGGAAATCGTACGCAAAAACCGGTTGCTCAAAACGGCCAATTTTGATGTAGTCAAAACATTCCAGGGATATACCTGGGACCAAATCCAAATTCCTCCTTCAATCAGCATCGAAGATATTAAGGCCGCAAAATTCGTTGAGCAAAAGGCAAACCTGATTCTTTACGGCAGTGTGGGAACAGGAAAAAGTCATCTGGCTACAGCGATTGGAGTTGAAGCTTGCAACAGGGGCAAACGGGTTAAATTCTATCGTACCGCATCCTTGGTCAACCAACTAACCGATGCTAAAGCTAACGGAGAATTAAAACGGTTTTTCCGGCAGATTGAAAAATGCGACTTGTTAATATGTGATGAATGGGGTTTTGTACCCTTTGAAAAAAACGGCGCTCAACTGCTATTTCAAGTGGTGTCGGAATGCTATGAAAGACGTAGTGTCATCATTACAACCAATTTGGAATTCAGCAAATGGAACGCTATTTTTTATGATGAAAAAATGACTAGCGCAATAATTGACCGTTTGATTCATCATAGCCATTTACTGGTTTTCAACGGTCCAAGCTATCGCTTGCAACACTCCACTATTAATTGTTAATTTTGGAATTTAGGGTGCTGGGAAAATTAACTTCCGGAATGCATGGTTTTGCTATTGCCAAACACA
>JAAYHS010000011.1 GCA_012735315.1 Bacillota bacterium
GGTTCATGCTTACGGCCGCCATGAATCCTTGTCCTTGCGGATTTTTCGGGGATCCGTTCAAGTCTTGCAGCTGCAGCCCCATCCAAATTCAGCGCTACCAATCGCGAATTTCCGGTCCATTGCTGGATCGGTTCGATATTCAAATCGAGGTTCCCCGCTTGCAGGAGGTTGAATTTGACAACCTCTCCCCGGCCGAAACCTCAGCCGTGGTTCGAAGCAGGGTTGAAACGTCCCGCCGCAGGCAACAGGAGCGTTTTAAAGGCCGACCTTACTTTTGCAATGCGCAGATGGATCCGAAAGGGATTAAGGAGTTTTGCGGATTGGACGTGGCCGGCAAGAACCTGCTGCGCCAAGCGGTCCAACGTTACAATCTCAGCGCCCGCGCTTATACCCGGATCTTGAAAGTCGCCAGGACCATCGCCGACCTTGACGGCGCGGCGGAGATCGACCTGAATCATTTGGGGGAAGCGATTCAGTACCGGAGTATGGAGATGAAGCGGGTATAGGGGAATAATACATCTTAAATAAGGTGCATCAACAAGATACACCCTAAATAAGGTGTGTAAATTACGGCAAGGTTTGAGAAAAACGTTTTTCATTGAGCGGCTTTTGTGATAAAATTGAAGCGTCGGATGGTTTTTTTGAGATTTATTACTATGAGATAAAACACTTATTCCCGATAATCCAGGGAGGAGAGAGCGTTTATGAAAGCGACGGTTTTAGCGTTGGAACAGTATAATCAACCGTTGGTTCGCAGGGAAATCGAGATTCCCGTTTTAGCCAAGGGACAAGTATTGGTGAAGCTTACGGCCGCCGGCGTCTGCGGCAGCGACGTTCACATGTGGAAAGGCGAGGATTCCCGGCTTAGGCTGCCGATGGCGCTTGGTCATGAAGGGGTTGGAATCGTCGCCGCCTTGGGAGGCCCAAAACTGACAATCGACGGCAAGGAATTGCATGAAGGAGATCCGGTCATCTGGAACCGGGGGGTTTCCTGCGGCGAATGTTATTATTGTAAAGTTTTAAAGGAAACGTCGTTTTGTCCGCGGCGGAAAGTGGTCGGAATCAATTTATCTTTAAATGATCCGCCCTATCTTAACGGCTGTTTTGCCGATCATATCATCTTGGCGGAGGGAACCGATTTTTACCTGATTCCTCCGGGGATTGACCCGGCGGTCTTGGTGACAGCGTCCTGTTCCGGAGCGACGGCCGCCCATGCTTTCGACTTGGTAAGGCCGGAACCCGGCGAAACAGTGGTAATCATCGGGCCGGGGCCGTTGGGTTTATTCGCGGTGGCGCTGGCAAAGGCGTATGGCGCCGGTCAAGTGGTTCTCACGGGAGGTTCCCAAAGTCGTCTAGGGTTGGGGAAAGTGTTCGGCGCCGACCTGGTTTTAGACCGGAACAAACTGAGCGCCGCCGAGCGGCGGGAGCTTATCTTCGAAATTACCGGCGGCCGGGGAGCGGACATGATAGTGGAAACATCCGGAACCGCCGCCGGTTTGGAGGAAGCGATCGGTCTAACCCGGATGGGCGGGTCGGTATTGAGTGTCGGGGCAAGCCAGCCGGGAGGGACCTTCCTCTTTGACGGTTTTGAAGATTTAACCCGGCGCAATTTAAGGTTGCAAGGAGTTTGGGTCAGTGACGCCCGGCATTTCGATCGCGCCGTCCGGTTGGTTTTAAACAACCCGGATCTTTTCGCGAAAATGGTGACCCATCGCTTCCGTTTGTCTCAGGCGAATGAGGCTTTAGCGGCGGTTGATCGCCGCGAAGCGGTGAAAGCGATTTTATTGCCCGATTAACCGGTTATGCTGCGGCCGGGGAGCCGAGAGGGAGTTTGCGATGCTCAGAGACAGATTGGAAATCCACGGATACAATTTGCCTTTATATAGTTGCCATACCTTGATTATCGGTTCGGGAGCGGCGGCCCTGAACTGCGCCTGTCATTTGCGGCAATTCGGCGTTGAAGACCTGTTGATCGTGACTGAAAAACTGGGCGGGGGCGTATCCAATAATTCGGGATCGGACAAGCAAACCTACTATAAATTATCCCTCTTCGGGGAAGAACCGGATTCCGTAGCCGAAATGGCGCGGACGCTGTTTAACGGGGGTTGCATGCACGGAGATATCGCCTTAATCGAAGCCGCCCTTTCCGCTCAAGAATTCTTTCATTTGGTCGAAATAGGCGTGCCTTTTCCCCACAATAAATTCGGCGGATATGTCGGATATAAAACGGACCACGATCCGAAACGGCGCGCCACTTCGGCGGGACCATGGACTTCCAATCAAATGTTTCAAAAACTTTTGGCCCAGGTGAAACAACAGGGAACGCCGATTTTAGATCAACACGAAGTGATATCTTTATTAACGACTACTGAAAAAGATCATCCGAGAGTCATCGGAGCGCTGGCGATTAATAAAGCGATATCCGGGAGCGGTTTGAATTCACTGGTAGTTTTTCAAGCCGAAAACGTTGTTATGGGAACGGGCGGTCCGGGAGGAATTTATGCGGCCTCGGTTTATCCCGAGGGGCACTTGGGCGGCGCCGGAGTCGCTTTGGAAGCCGGAGCGACGGCGGTCAATCTGACCGAATGGCAGTATGGTTTGGCTTCCACCAAGTTTCGCTGGAATGTCTCCGGAAGTTATCAACAGGTTATTCCGCGTTACATCAGCGTCAACCAAGACGGCTCGGATCAACGGGAGTTTTTAAACCCCTATTTTAATACCATGGGCGATTTGGCCACGGCGATTTTTCTGAAGGGTTATCAATGGCCTTTCGACACTCGTAAGATTGGGAATTACGGCTCTTCCTATCTCGATATCCTGGTCTATCAAGAAACCGTCTTAAAAAATCGCCGGGTATTCATGGACTTTCGCCACAACCCATCAGCCGGCGAAGGCCTGGGAGATTTTAAATTTGACGACTTGGGGGCCGAAGCATACCGGTATCTTGAAAAATCCGCTATCTTGTTCGGAACTCCGATCGAACGTTTGCAAAAGTTGAACCCAATGGCGATTCAACTTTATCGGGAACATGGAATCGATCTCCATCGCGAACCGCTGGAAATCGCAGTTTGCGCCCAGCACTGCAACGGAGGCCTGAAAGGCAATATTTGGTGGGAGTCCGATTTGCGTCACTTGTTCCCAATCGGCGAGGTCAACGGCACTCACGGAGTCTACCGGCCCGGAGGTTCGGCGCTCAATTCCGGACAAGTGGGAGGCTATCGCGCCGCTCAATTTATCAGTAACGTTTATCAGGGTTATTCTTATTCCAAAGAGCAATTTATCCGAATCATCGCTCCGGATTTGGATTCCAAAATAAAGCTTATCGAAAAGGCGCTACAAAGGGTAGGCGCGGCCGGGCAAGATTTGAAATCATTCCGTACCGAGCTGCAACGAAGAATGACCGAAGTCGCCGCCCATATCCGGCGGACCGATCTTCTGGAAACGGCTTACCGCGAAGCCCAACAACAGTATGACCGGATCGATTCCTGCGCCGTCAAGCTCGATCACCCCTCGGATATAACGGCCTACTTCCAAAACCGGCAATTATGTCTGGTTCAATTGGCGATATTGGCCAGTTTACGCGATTATTTGAGGGCCGGCGGCGGGAGCCGCGGGTCGTATTTGGTAGTGACCGATGACGGCGTTCCGGTTTCGGACCGTCTGGGAAACGACTGGCGTTACCGCCCGGAGGCGGAGGAGTTGCGTAAATATACCTTGGAATATCAATATAGCGGCGGCGAACACCAACTAAGATGGATACCGGTCCGGGAGATTCCCGAAGCCGATTATTGGTTTGAAAATGTTTGGCGGGAGTTTCTGGAGAAGACGATTTATCAGTAAGCTTTAATCAATTTAGATTTCCAAGGAAAGGGGCTAAGAAAGGAAACTCATGCAAGGTTTTTTTGATCAGGTCTACCGGATCGTCGCCCAAATTCCCCCGGGTAAAGTAGCCACTTACGGCCAGATCGCCGCTCTCCTCGGCGAACCGCGCAACGCCCGGGTAGTCGGATGGGCGATGCACTATGCTCCTAAAGAATTGGGGCTGCCTTGCCATCGGGTGGTCAATAAGTCGGGCGGCATGGGTCCGGGGTATCTGTTCGGCCCGGGACAGCAACGAATGTTATTGGAGAGCGAAGGCGTCACTTTCAAGGAAAACGGCTGTATCGACATGAGTAAGCATCTTTGGGAACCGTTTTTAAAAGATTAACTTTTTTCACTTCCTTGGTCTAAATCGGTTTTGAATCGCATACAAAAATAGCGGTTCAAAATTTTGGACAAAGGAGGTGAATCGATGTTTGCCGATGATGTAATCAATAATGATCTACTTGGTGATGAAGCCAATCTTCAGGAATCGGAGACATTTGAACAGAGCGAAGCTGAGGTTGCGGAAGCCCCGGACTTGGATGCCGTTGAGGAAACCGCCGCGGAAGCGCCCGCCGAAACCGAAGAAACGGAATGAACATTTCATTATTTTTTAAATGTTTAAAAGGATTTTAAAGACCCTTCTTGATCTGGAGCTAAGAAGGGTCTTTTGTCATAGGCTTATTCCAAAATAATGTTAAGTTTGAACCATTACGGCGCGAAAAGACGATTACGAGCACCGCTTCGCTGAGCACGAGCACGAGTACGAATAACTTTAACGCGCCCCCCGGGACGGAGGGCGACTATCTAGAAATCGCCCTCCATTTTGATGAAGTTTATCCCGTCACATTTCGGACAAAAATTCAGAATCGGGTTCCGATAATCGACAGTCACTTTTTGATCACAAACGATACACTTATAAATTCCCTTTTCCGGTTTTGAACCAACCAGCGGCATCTTGATTTCACCTCCTTTACCACGGGCTATCATATGTAAGGGTTTTCGCGGATATTGTTAGCTGATTGTAAATTTCGGGTAAAGAATAGGTGACCGATCGACTTAAACAATTGCTTAGAGCAATAAAAAAAATTAAAAACATTAAAAAAATAAAACCATCCACTATATCGCAAACCTTAATATTCTTGATATTTAAATAAAAAAGTTTTGATAAACGTTTACTGAAATTGTAAAACGTTTTTTTGTAAAACTATTTAAAAAAGCCACGAGATCGGTTATAATAATATTAAAAGGGAGTTGATTTAGGCTTTGAGAGCCTAAAGATTTATTCCAAGGAGAGGAAAATGGAATATCGACTTAATGAAGTATCTAATCGGATTGACTATTTAAAAGCTCAATTAGATAAATTATGGGATGAAAAAGGAAGCGCGAATCAGGAAATATTAAAGATTTCCGAGGAAATTGATCGTTTATTATATGAACATGATCGTTTGTTGCTCAATGGTGAGAAAGTGGGTTGAATTTTTATTGAAATAATTAATTATTAGAGGTGACTCTCCGGTTGCGGAGAGTTTTTTTATTTTTCATGATAAAATCAGGAAAGGTTGTTCTAAAAAAACTGCTAAATACTATATATGGGGTTAAATATAAAAATCAATCTCAATATATAGTATTGATCCGATAAAGTAAAACATTCCATTGAAAGTTTAAACTTCTTTGCCTATGTTTTGATTAGTAGTATAATAGATAAAAAATCTAACGGAGGGTTTTAATGAAAACGTCGATCAATTTTCGAGTCCGCTACCAGGAAACGGATAAAATGGGAGTGGTGCATCATTCCGTGTATTTTATCTGGTTTGAGGCGGGGCGGACCGAATGGATGCGCGAACGCGGCTTAACTTACCGGGAATGTGAAGCCAAAGGCTGGTTTTTGCCGTTGATTGAAAGCGGCGCCAAGTATCTAAGCCCGGCTTTTTATGATGACTTGGTGGAGGTTGAAGCCGAATTAATCCCGAAAGAAGGCGCTGAATTTCATTTCGAATACCGGGTCATCAATCTGGAGACGAAGAAATTGTTGGCGACCGGATTTACCAAGCATGTGCTCGTCGACGCCGATTATCGCATCAACAAAACCGCTACCAAAAACTTGAAAGAATTATTAAAGCTCTAGATTTTGTGCGATTCGGCACTCCGGGCGAAAATGGGGCGTAATCGCCGAATCCCCGTTATCCGCCGCTTCCCGGTTGCTAATGATTAGGTCATGGGTTGTTCACCGACTCTCCTCTTTAGGAATATCATGTAAGCAAGAAAACTACTTCGCGAGGGATTGTCATTGAATTAATCAGGATAAAAAGTTAATAAAAGCTTGGGATTGGGAGAATTACGAGACCAAGCTGTTATACTTGATATCTTCTCCGCCTAAGCGAAGTCGGATGGAGGAGGAGAGGCATGTCACCGTTAACGAATGGTAACTGCCGACCTGATCCGGTAGAGAGATTGAGTCCCCGGGAAAAAGAAATTTTACCCTTGGTCGCCCAAGGTTTGGATAATCGGCAAATCGGTAAAATGTTGTTTATCAGTGAAAAAACCGCCAAGAACTATATCACAAGTATTCGGAAAAAGTTAGGTTTAGCGAACCGGACTCAAATAGCTCTTTACGCCATCAGGGAAGGTTTGATTGAATTAACACCCAAGGAATAGAAGTTTATCTCCTTATTACTGATAGGGCCGTAAGGCCCTTTAATCTTTCCATTACTTACAGCGTCTTCCCGTTTTTACATAAAGGAATCTCCCCCTGAACAGTGAATTAGAAAGGAGCCGAAATGGTTATGGCGGACTGAAGACGAACGTTGCTTTGACAACGCCAACGGAAGGAGCTATTAATGCGCAAAGATATTCGCCAATTAAACGCAATTATCAATCGAATCACTATTCTTTCACTTTTAGCGGCGCTATTTTCAATAATCAACGCAACAGCGGTAAAAGCGCAAATTCCCGCCAATTTACACGACAATCAATCAAACCGGCGCGGCGTTCAAACCTCACCGGCCGGCGGCGCCACCGGCGGCAACGGACAAAATACGGCCCGGAAGTTAAGCTTGACTTTCGAGGAAGCGCGACTTTTTAAGCTGCTCAACCAGGAAAGAGCGAAAGCTGGTTTGCCTTTGCTTAAAATCGACCCCGTATTGACCGAATTAGCGCGGGCCAAAAGCCGGGACATGGTCGGTCATAACTATTTCGGCCATATTTCCGAACGCTTCGGCAGTATTTACGACCAATTGGAAACCGAAAACGTCGCTTATCTTCATGCCGCCGAGAACTTGGCCGGAGGGCGCGAACTCGATCGCGTCCATCGACGGCTGATAGCCAGCCCATCCCATCGGGGCAACATCTTAAATCCCAAATTCAAGAGGGTGGGAATTGGAATCGTAAACGGCGGCCCGTATGGGAAAATGATTACCCAGATCTTTATCGATTAAGTAATGAAAGTTAGAGATTAGCGTCGATAGTGGCCAGGAGCCGGGAGTCGGTTGATGAAAGTTAACGCTTTGCATCTCAAACCCCTTTGACTCCCGGCTTTTTTATTTCGGCCGCGGATTGAAACCCAATGTCATCAGGCGATCGTGGTAAAATTTGTTTTAATGAATGCCGACCGAAGGCTAAAGCCATCCGGCTACAAGATGGAAGCCCTTTGGGGCTGGGTAGAACAGCCGTGATCGTTTTTTGACGATTTATGATATCCCAAAACAGGGCCGGAGGCCCTTACATCTTGTAGCTGGAGCGCTTACGTTAAACGAGGACGGTTTTAGTGGTTCCCAAAATGTCTTATTTTTTGAAAAGACGATTACGATTACGAGCACCGCTGCGCTGAGCACGAGCACGAATAAATCATACCCCATACCTTTGTCACAACCTCAGGCCCCAACTGACACCCACTTGGACAATTGCATATACTGTACTAGAATTTTAGCCTTTCACCTTTTTCCGGTGGAAATCCGCCGGAATACCCGAAAGGAGGTTGAAACGATGGCAGTGGATCAAACCCCGAATGAAGAATTGGAAATTCAGGAAATAGAAAAACCCAAAAAAAGAAAATCCGCTACCAAGAGAAGAAAAAACCCTGATTCAGGGGAATTGAATATAAATCCGGATCAAACCGATTCCCAGGATCAAGACTCCGCTCCCGTTAAGAAAAAGAGAAACGGAACCAAGAAGAAAAGCGGCGGAACCAAAGCTAAGAAGGCTAAAGCCGTCAAAGCATCTGCCGTCGCCGATGATGATTCCAATAATCCTGTGGAGCAGGCGGACTCCGAATTACAGCCGACGGGTCAGGCTGAGGTTAGTAAGGTCAAAGTAGAGGTGGCGCCAAAAGCCACGGCGGCCGATATTAAGTCGCAATTATCGATTCTGCGGGAACCAGCTACCATGAATTTGCAGGGAGCGAAGGCGCGGACCAAGGCGGAACAATCGGTAAACACCCGAGTCGAAGCGGTCAGGGAAGCGGTTCTCCCCTTAAGAGCCGTTAAAGTCCGGAATGTCGTCGGCGTCATCCGTGATGTCGTCACCGAAATCATTCCTAATAAAGTAATCGTCCAGGGCGTAGTTCACGAACAACTCTTTTTTGTAGGAACCGACAACTTGGTGCATCATCTGGCCGATGACGTCCATTTCAGCGCTTTCTTGGATATTCCCGGAGCGCAACCCGGCATGAACGCTCAAGTTACGGCGAGGATCGAAGAGATTATCACCGAATTGGCGCTCGACGGAACCAGCATCCTCAAAAAAATTATCATCGAAATCTTCGTAAAGGTTACGGAAACGGTACAGCTAAATCTGGCCTCCGGTGACGGTCCGACCTTACTCCTTAGGGAAGTGGTTGGTGAAAACACTGCTCAAACCCTGATTGAGTCGGACTTTACCTTGGCTCCTCCCGCCATTAAAGTCGACGAAATTACCGGAGACATCCGCAATCTGGAAGTTGAGATCATCAAAGATAAAGTAATCATCCAAGGTATTCTCCATAAGCAAATCTTCTATGTTGACACCAACAACCTGGAACGCCATCAAATGGAGGAAATTCCTTTTAGTTTGTTCGTCGATCTTCCCGGAGCCGCGCCGGGGATGGATGTTCAGGTTCATCCGCGAATCGAAGCGATCTTCTTTAACCTGGTAGACGAATCAACTCTAAGACAAAAAGCGGTTCTGGAATTCTTCGTTAAAGTGACCGAGAGAGTCAGGGTTCGGGTACGGTTGGGCAATGGACCGTTATTCAAGGTGGAAGAGTTCATCGGTGAAAATACGGTCCAGGATTTGAGCGAAACAGTCGTTACTCTGCCGACGCCGGCGATTAAAGTCCGGGAGATCGTAGCTCAACTCCGCGATATAATAACCCATGTAATTCAGGACAAAGTAATCGTCCAGGGCATTATTCATAAACAGATTTTCTTTATCGATCATGACAACATCGAACGCCATTTGGCCGAGGACGTCCCCTTCTCGCTGTTCTTGGATATACCGGGGGCGACACCCGGAGATAATGTTCACATCACGCCGGTAATTGAGGCGGTCTTCTTCGATTTACTATCCCCCACTGAACTGCGGCAAAAAGTAATCTTCGCGATTAACGCCGTTATCACCCGGACTCTTCAGGTAAATCTGGTTCTCGGCGAGGAGCGACCCCTCTATAAGCTTGAGCAAGTGGTCGGCGAGAATACCAAACAGGTCCTGGTGCTCCGGAGAGAACGGATTCAAGAGGAAATTAACGTAACCCGAGTGACGATCGTCTTCCCCGGCGCGGAAGTAATCGGAGAACAGCAGATCATCCTGCGCAATACTTTCGAATTGCCGGTAACCGCGATCAAAATTAAGGAAATTAAAGCCTTAATCGTCGATTTGACCGCCAAGGCGCTCCCCGACGGGGTTGTGGTTGAAGGGGTAGTGGAAAAGACCATCTTCTTCGTGGATGTCGACAATATCGTCCGGAGCATTACCGAGCGGATACCGTTCTCGATTTTGGTGAGCATTCCCGGCATCCAGCCCGGCCAGACCGTTGAAGCGAACGTCGAGATTGAGAACATCTCCTTCAGCTTGGATAAGAAACGGAATGAAGTGACTCAAATTGTAGTGCTGCGTGCCACCGTCAGCGGATCGGAAGAACCGCGACCGGAAGTATCGGTCGTAACCAGTGTAACCGGTCCGGGAATCGTGACCGATACCATCCGGGTGAGGGCTTTGGTGCTGACCCCGGAGGGAGCGGTCTTCCAAGAATTCGACGTAGTAACCGATGTGCGCGGTCCGGGAGTGCTCAGCGTCACCAAACGGGTGATCCCGTTGGATGTGGTGAACGACGGCAATCCCAACCCGGTTCCGGTGGAAGTGGTAACCGATGTCCAACTGGCATAGTCCGAAAGGGCCGTCTCAAAAGAGACGGCTCTTTTGCATAAAAAGCTATTTTTTGACTTAAGCATCGTTGAATCCACTAAAAGCCCATAGAATCGCCGTTGAAAAAACCATAAGATATAACATCACTTTACCGTACTTTAGTGGAGGAGATGTTATGAATATTACAGTTGTTGGTTGCGGTTACGTCGGTTTGGTAACCGCAGCCGGTTTGGCTGAATTTGGACATACGGTAACCGCGGTTGATATTGATCGCGTTAAAATAGATTTGTTGAATAGCGGTAAAATCCCGATTTATGAAGCGGGTCTTGAAGAATTCGTCAGATCGAACATGAAGGAAAAACGGCTCAGATTTGAGACCGATTTAAAAGAAAGTATCCCAAAGTCGCAGGTCGTTTTTATAGCGGTAGGCACGCCGCCGCAAAAGGATGGATCCGCCGATTTGAGTCAAGTAAAAACCGTCGCTAAAGAGATTGCCAATTTAATTAATGAATACAAGGTCATCGTCAATAAATCAACGGTACCGGTGGGAACCGGGAAACTGGTTGGAGCGATCATCAGAAATAACGCTGTTTCCGGCGCTGAATTCGATGTGGTCAGCAATCCTGAATTTTTACGCGAAGGGACCGCAATTAATGATTTTCTGCAACCGGATCGGATCGTGATTGGCGCCGAATCTTCAAGAGCGGAATCAGTTATGAGAGAAGTCTATCAAAAGCTGGAGCGGATTCAAGTCCCCTTCGTTTTTACCAATTTGGAAACTGCCGAATTGATCAAATATGCGTCGAATGCCTTTTTAGCGACAAAAATTGCTTTTATTAACGAGATTGCCCGGCTTTGTGAAAAGGTAAACGCGGATGTTAAAATTGTCGCCAAAGGCATGGGCTTGGACGGCAGGATCGGACCCAAATTTCTTAATGTCGGTCCCGGATACGGCGGGTCTTGTTTTCCGAAAGACACCAAAGCATTGCTGGAAGTCGCCCGGCCTA
>JAAYHS010000215.1 GCA_012735315.1 Bacillota bacterium
ATTTCAAACCCGGTTCTCCATCGAAACCGTTCCGGTAGATCTCTTCTTTCAACACTCCGATATAAGGCAAATTCCGGTATCTTTCCGCATAATCCAAGCCGAACCCGACCACAAAAACATCAGGGATCACAAACCCGTTATAATCGGGCTGAATTTGATTCTGCCTCCGGCTGGGCTTGTCCAACAAAGTACAGACCTTCAAGGACTTCGGCCGGCGCGACCGGAGATTTTCGACCAAATACTGCAAGGTCAATCCGGTGTCCACGATATCTTCAACGATAATTACATCGCGGTTTTCGATATCAAGATCCAAATCCTTGATAATCCGCACCGTCCCCGTGGTTTTAGTGGATGCGCCGTAACTGGAAACCGCCATTAAGTCGTACACTACCGGTATGCTAATCGCCCGCATTAGATCGGCGATAAAAGGCAACGCTCCCTTCAGAATCCCGACCAGAACGGGAACACTGCCCCGATAGTCGCCGCTGATTTCAGATCCCAGTTCTTTAATGCGTTCCTTAATCTGTTCGGACGTGAGGACAATTTCCTTCAAATCGTTAATCATGATTAGCCTCCGATATCACTGATATAACGCTGATGCCGCCGAGAACACAGATAACGCTGATTACACTGAAAACACTGATAACGCTGATAACGCTGATAACGCTGATAACGCTGATAAACAAATACTTCTTTCTTTGATTATTCACCTATTCACCCTCTAAATCATCCCTCAATCCGCGTAATCCGCGTCATCTGCGGTCCAGTTATTCGCCTTCCAATTTATCCCTCAATCTGTGTCATCTGCGTTATCTGCGTCATCTGTGTTTGGTTGTTCCACCCTTTGAATTTTCCCTCAATCTGTGCCATCAGCGTCATCTGCGGGGTCTGCGATCATCTGTGTTCCCCTATAAACAAAAAAAACGAGATTCACTCGTTTATTATTTTACAAGCTTTTTTAATTAATTTCAATCCGGAATCAATGTTAGCAGCGTCAGTCCGTGATCATCCGCCTTTCAATCGCGGTTTGAAACAGAACCATGAATTATTGTGATTTGATAATTCCACGAAAAAGCATTAAAAAACATAAGTGAACTGTTCTTAAGTATTTAACAAGTGCAATCCGCTCGGCGTAATCTAAAGTATCTGCGGCATCTGCGGCATCTGCGGTATCTGCGTAATCTGTGTTATCCGCGTCATCTGCGATCATCTGCGATACTTTTCACATACCTCTTAATCTCCATTTTTTTAGCCCCGAAATTCAGCAATAACCCGACTTCAATTCTAAATGCTTGGAGATAATTAATAACTTGAGCCGCATGACCATCATCTAACTCCGAGACGGCTTTTAGCTCAACCAAAACCTGATTCTCAACTAAAAAATCCACTCTCCTTGTCCCAATTCTTTCACCTTCATAAAAAACAGGCATCGCTTGTTCGCTGCTGAACTCTATCCCCCGTTTCCTCATTTCAATCGCCAATGCGCGATGATAGATAATCTCCGGAAATCCAGCGCCTAGTGTATTATGAACTTTTAAGGCGCAATTGATAATTTTTTCAGTAATCTCGGAATATTTGTAGTCGGCCATCTCATACCTCTGATACCACAGATTACACTGATAACGCTGATGTCGCTGATAAAAAACACATAAAATGCTGTGATTTAATCGAATAACAAAAATGAGAAATATTCCCTACAATTTTACAACTTTTCCCTAATCTTTTCAACCTTCAATCTTCGTTATCATCGCATCAACGTCACCTGTGATCAATCAATCTGCTCATAATTCCATCTTCGATTCAACCGTCAATCTGCGTCATCTGCGCCATCAGCGTCATCTGTGATCAAAAAAGCCCCTCCTTACGGAAGGGCTTCCTTGTTTCATCCTAAG
>JAAYHS010000086.1 GCA_012735315.1 Bacillota bacterium
AAGGCTTATTTCAGTGACTTCATTTTTATTAATTTGCCATAAATTAGCTCTCAATATCTTGGATATGGTCAAACTTAGTTTGAAATCTGGTCGTTTTTTCGGAGAAAATACCTCTTTGAGGCTTGGGAAAATATTAAATCACGGATTCAGGGATTAGTAAAGATTAGCGATCTATCTTCTAAATTAGATTATGCTTATAAAATCTATAAAGACTCCGATAAAGCGTTAAATATAATAGGCAAAAAAATCTTAAGCTCATCAAAGGAGGAAATATCATTAACGAAATTATCGAATAATAAAATTGAAAAAATCCAATTACAGGTATTTGATTTATGCGATGAATGTAATTATTAATGATAACCAAGTATTTATAAATATTATCGATGGACTGGAAGAAAATATTAAAGGAATAAAGACTTATCAAATTAAAGCTAATAAATTAAATCTCATTAAAGAGATAAGCATTCCCCCGAATACCTTTACTTCAGCCACATTTATTCCCAAAGATAAAAAATTATATGTATCAGGTTGGTTTGGAGATGTTGAGACTGATGATGCTTTCCCTGGTATTTTTGAATTTAATTTAACTAATGGAAAAGTTGAAACAGTTTTGAAAGTAGAATCACAGCCATATTGGTTTGATATTGGAGATATAAATGGTGATGGAAAATGGGATATTGTCTGGACCGATCAAAATGGATTACATATAGAATTAAACTAACAATGTAAACAATCCTTTACGTTACCAAGCCGTTGGTTTTAGTTTTGTTTGAGTGTATAAAATAATTTGTGCTTTTAGCCTTTCCGATAAGAAATCAATCATAATAAAAAGGAAAGGCGAAATCACAAATGACCAAAAAATCAAAGAGAGAACCGGTTATACTACGAGAAGTTTTACGCATTCATCAAAGACTACAAGCTTCAAACTGCAGAAGATATTCAGAACGCTCTGAAAGACATCTTTGCCGACACATTGCAAGAAATGCCGGAGCGGAGATGGATACAACGCTTGGTTATGAAAAACACGATGATGAGAACAAGAATATCTCTCTCTATTCTTCGATTCGTTAACCCTCTTTGCTGAAATTACTGCAGAATTTACTTCAAAGCAGAGAGGGTGGCCGGAGGCCGGGTGAGTCGGGGTTGGACAATCGCATTGGTTTTAGCGCAATGGATAGTATTAGCGGACAATCGATTTTTCCGGCCGACACGGAAGTCGGTTGCGGCGTTATCCTTACCATTTATCCCCAAAAACAACCAAATTCATCCTCATCAACAATTCTAAAAAATTCGTCAAGCGTCTTTACTTCAGGATCCGGCTTGTAGCCATGCCATTTCAGATCTGCTCTTTGCCAGTAGATTTTCCAGACATCATTTTTTTTGACATATGTCGTTTTAGCAACGGGTACTTCGATTATCTTTTCCGGATTATTCCACAAAGGCCTGATTTCAAAGATAACAATACTATTTCCATCGATACGATAACCTAAATCCAATTCTTTCCGCAGATGAACCGGAGGACGCCGTTTCTCAAGGAATGAGTCGGCGAGTTTTTGGATTCTTTTAATTTCTAATTCGGAAAAAGCCATTGTTTTTGTCTCCTTCGGAGTTATATTATCATAGCCGCTGTTGCGCCGGGCAGATCCGTCTTCATAGCGGAAAGGGAAGCGAAGTCCTGAAGAGTGGAGGTTGGGTTATTTCACTTAATCCGCTTCAGCTTAACGACTTCAGTATCGAGTTTCTTAATCATTTGGATAAGTAGTTGGTGTTCTTGGCTATTTTTAAGAAAACGTTGATTCGTTTCATTTCTAAAATCGGCTATTTCTTTCCTGACTTCCTTATTTCATCTTGGAGAAATTTTAACCCATCGCTGAAAGTCCAAAACTTCGCTTTTAGATCTTCGAGCAAAACAGCGACTTTATTGTCATCCATCAAATTCACTTTCTAAATCCTTTGAGAATTAATTGTATCATAATAACGAAGATACAACAATCCTTGGACGAGTTTGTTTCCTTAGATATTGAAAACATTTGAATTTGTAGACAATCGGGTGACAATATGGTACAATTTAATTAAACTTGCTTCTGAGGTGATGACAGTGATCTTTTATACCGTCAGAGATTTAAGAACACATCCGCGTGAGGTCTGGGATAAACTTGCCGATGGCAATGAAGTGATCATTACTAACAACGGCAAGCCAAGCGCATTAATGATCGAGATCGATGATGAGAATTTTGAGGATGTTTTAGCCGGCTTGAGGCAGTCAAAGGCAATGCGGGCCGTAAATAAACTTCGATTGGAGTCTGTTCATAATGGAAAATCGAAAATGTCTCTAGAGGAGATCAACGCCGAAATATCCGAAGCGCGTAAGGAGAAAAACAATTGATTAAAGTTGTGCTCGATACGAATGTTCTTGTTTCGGCGCTATTGACTCCTGACGGTAATCCGGCGCGAATATTGGATTGTATACTCAATGGCGCTATTATATTGTGTTATGACAGCCGTATAATAACGGAATACCAAAATGTGCTCCCGAGACCCAAGTTTGGATTTGATAAGAAGGCCGTAAAGCAATTGATTGATTATTTAATTTTTACGGGATTTTCAGTAGTTCCAACTCCGTTGTCCATCAGTTTTGACGATGAAAACGACAAGAAGTTTTTTGAGGTAGCCGTCAGCACTGATGCCTATTTAATTACCGGAAATATCAGACATTTCCCTCAAAAACCATTTATTTTATCTCCGCAAGGCTTTTTAAAAATACTCGGAAATGATAATTTAGATAAGGAATGAAATATTATCCAGCCATTTATCCCGCCACCCCCGCCAAGCTCTAATCAGCGTAATCCATAAATCAGTGTAATCAGCGTTCCGATTTTAAAAGGATTTTCCGCCAATATCGGCGAAAATAAAGATAATCTGTAATCCATGTAATCCATGACTGAGAGAGGTTCTCATGTCGGATAGTTCTTTAGCGGGAGTAAAATTTGGATTTAAACTGATGCTTGGCTTGGCCTGTGTTGGATTGGGTTTTTTATTGGCAATCCAATTTTTAAGAGCGCTGACCGTCAGCCCGGTGATCGACTTGACCGGGGACGAAGACCGCTGGGTTTCATTTTACGACCGGAGCCAAAAGGAGATAGTCAAGGTTTTCATCAGGGAACAATCCAAGGTCGGAATCGCCCAAATCCCGACCGCCTTACAGAGAGCTTTCGTTCTCGAGAAAGATCCCGGTTTTTACAATCGCGACCGGAATCTCGCTTCTGTCCTCAGTGCCTTTGAAGCGGAAGTAAAGGGTTATTTCGGTTTGATCAGTCCCGAAGAGTACCGGCGGGATATTCCCGCGACGTTGGCCCATAATATTTTCCTTACTCGCAAAAAAGCCGAGCCTCACCGGTTGGACGAAATGATTCTGGCTTATAAAATCGAACGCAAATACCGGCGGGAAGAAATCTTGGAAAGTTATTTAAACAATATTTACTTTGGAGATGGGGCCTTCGGAGTGGAAGCCGCCGCCAATTATTATTTTAAGAAAAGCGCCCTTCAGTTGCAGCCCCACGAAATCGCTTTTCTGATCAGCATGGCCACCGATACCTTGTCCCCGGATATTTACTTGAAGGAAGGATTACTGCAAGACCCTCAAAGGGCCAAAATATACCGGAATCAAGTATTGGACCGGATGGCCGCGGGGGGAGTCATCACTCCCAAACAAGCCGGGGAATTCAAACTAAAACCATTGGGAATAGTTACTTATCATTAAGACTTGGAAATCATCGGGCAAGGGGGGTTATAGATGAAAAAATTATGCCGTTTCGCGCTGGTTCTTCTTTTAGTTTCCTTATGTATCGGCAATAATCGAAGCGTAGGTTCGGCCGGCAATGATCGGCAGATCGATCTGGCGCGCGAAATCCGGGCCACGGTTGATCAGGCGGGTCAAAAACGGGAATTACTGATCCCGGTTGAACCTTTGGATTTCGATACCGACTTAAAGTGGGACTTTACCATTATCAAAAGAGGGCTGTCCGTAGAGAAGCAACCCGCCTATTTTACGATCGAAGAAACCGGCCCCCGGCCGAAGCTGCTGCAAAAAGGTTCCGCCACTGCTTCGGGGAGCATGACTATTCCTAAAGGGACCCAGTATAAAATAACAATCGCCGCCGGTGAATATACCAGATTGTTAGCCAAAACCGGCGCGAAAGTCGAGGCTAAATTGAAATATAGCGAAGCTCTGGTCAAATATGCGCAGAAAGATCAACCTTATCTTTATGATTTCGAGATCAGGGGGCCGGCCGGGTTGGAAGACTGGCGCTGGGAATGGGGGGCTAACCGGACTTCCGACGGCAGTCGGGTTACCCATCAATTTGAACGGGATGGGAAAAACCCGGTGGTGGTTACCGGCAAAGGCCGCACTTCCGCCGGGGAAACGACCCGCAAGTTTTATTTTGAATTTGAAGTGCCGCCTTTAATCGTCTTAAATCCGAAAATCGATCCTACCGGCGGACCGGTAGAGTTGACCGTAACCGCTCAAGCCAACGCGGTGGTAAATTACGGACAAAAAGCTTCTTATCTCTGGAATTTCGGTGATGGGGTGGAGTTGTCCGGCCCGGAGGCCAAATATACTTATACCAAACCGGGGAATTATTTACTCACTTTAACCGCTACGGTAGACCAATATAAGTTTCAAAAAAGTTGGTTGCTGGAAGTTGCTCCGTTAACCGTGAATTTGAACAAGGTGATCACTCCTACCGGCGGTCCGGTGCCGTTGGAAGTTAAAGGTTCGGTAACGCCCAAGGTAAGCGGAGGACCGACGCAACTCCGGTTTACTTGGACTATTGCCGGAGAAACCATATCGGGCGCTAGTTTTACCAAAAAAATTACCGAACCCGGCGAATATCAGGTCGTCTTAAAAACCAGCGATCAACTCCATCCGGAAATGGCGATTCCCGATGAATACGTTATCATTCAAGCATTACCTCCCCAAATAACCCTTACGCCTATGGTTTCTTTGGCCAAAGGCGTGATTCCGTTGCACGCCGCTTTCGATCCCGGGGTCAAAGTGGAAGGCTCTCCGGTTGATCTCGTTTATTATTGGGATTTTGGGGACGGGGAGATCAGTAATTTGGAGAAACCGCAACATGTCTACAAAAAACCCGGGGACTATCAGGCGCGGTTGACCGTTAGCGACCGGCTCCATCCCGGCAATCTGGCCACCGCCACCATACCGGTCGCGGTTTTACCGCCGGAGCTTAAAGTGAATGCCTCAGCCGGCGTTACCAAAGGTTTAATCCCGCTGACGGTGAATTTTAACGCTCAGGTAGGGATCACCGGTTCGCCCTGTGAACCGCTGTATATTTGGGATTTTGGCGACGGGACCGTCAGTTATGAACAAAATCCGGTTCACACCTTCCGACGGGAAGGCCTCCAAACCATCTCCTTGGAAGTGAAAGACCGGATAAATCCAGATAATGTAGTAAAAACCACCTTGGAGATCGAAACCAGGCTGCCGGAGTTGCGGTTGACCGCTTCGTTGACTCCAACAACCGGTCCCGCGCCGTTAACGGTTCAAGGACAGGCTTGGGGGGAGAAAGAAGGCGCCTCTAACCCTAACCTTAAATATACTTGGGATTTTGGCGACGGGGAACGGGCCGAAGGTTTGGATCAGCGCCACGTATATCAAAAGAAAGGCACCTATCAAGTGACGGTGACCGTTGAAGACCCGGAATTAGGGTTGCGAAAAGAGGAGAGTTTTAAGGTTACGGTGAAATAAAAAAGCCCCGTTGTATTGGGCTTAAGGATCAATATTCTCCAATTGCCAGGTTTCAAAATTCAGCCGCCGGTAGTAACAGTTGCGGGGTTCGCCGTTACGGTTCTTGGTATGGCAAATCCCGCCCCGCCGGGGGCGAACCAAATAAACCAAGGAGTTTTGTTCACAGTTGACATAGACCTCCAATAACTCAAAGGTTTCGCCGGAGGTCTTGCCTTTTTCCCAAAGCTCATTCCGGGAGGTTGACCAAAAGACGGCGGTCCGGGTTTGAACCGCGGTTTTTAAGGCCAGTTCGTTGACATAGGCTATCAAGATCACCTCTTTGGTGTCGGCGTTCTGTACCGCCACCGGAATTACGTCCGGACATTTGGCCGCTATTTTGGCGATTTTTGAAAAGTCCAGTTGTAAATTGATCCCTTCTTCGAGTTCCTTCATTTTCTTACCCCTTTAGTTTTTTTCAAATAATATATCATACCGGGCGTTGTTTTGTCTAATTCAACTCATAAAACGGGAGAATGTTATTTTAAAATGGATGAAAATGAGGTAATATTAAATTATTACGCTTAGCATTTGTTTGGATAAAAGGTTGGCTATTTAGAATATGATTTCTCCGTGTCTCCGTGTCTCTGTGGCTAATAATGATTTAGCCACGGAGACGCAGAGACACAGAGTAAAAACTAATTTCATCATTTCATGTGCCCCGCGGGGCACAGGGTGTTCGCCGCGGGTTAAAACCGGCTAAAACCCACGGCTAGGAGTAAAAAACATTCCAAAGCCCGGTTTCACCGGGCTCCAGATGCTCCGAAGCCGAGTAGCGAAGGGTAGCCGCTCCCGGATGTGATTTAGAACGTTTCTATATACCCGGCCGTGCGGTTTTCACCATTGGCGGAGATTGTTTCGGAACTTATGCTTTTTTTATCTGTGTAATCAGCGTAATCAGCGAAATCAGCGTAATCTGCGTTAATCTGTGTAATCCTGGTCATGGGGGCCCATCATGAAATTAGCGGTTAATTTTTCTGAAGCATTGCTCGAACTATTTGACGAGGATCTCGGTTTACCCGTTGATTATATCAAAGTGCCGACGCGGCCTTTTCCGGATTCTTTCTCCCAGTTTGAACAGGGCCGGATTTTCCGCCGACTGTTGCCCCATCCGGCTCAGCCGGGAGTGCTCTCGCTGGGGCATCCTTCCCCGGGGGAACGGTTTAACCGTGACATCGTGGCTAAGATCGTGGAATTGACCGCTCCTCCTTATTTATCGACTCATTTGGAAGCGAATGTGGACTTTTTTCCCTTGTTTAAACACGAGCAACATCACTTCAATCAAGAACTGGCAAGAGAAATGCTCGAGCGTTTTCAAAGCGGTATCGAACTGGTAAAAAGAGAGACCGGGCTCCCGCTTTTAATTGAGAATTTCCCTTACTATTCTTGGTGGCGCCATTATAAACTGGGTTCCGATCCGTCTTTCATTACCGAAGTATGCGAGGCCGGGGATTGCGGCTTTTTGTTGGATATCGCCCATGCCAGATGCAGCGCCTGGTATTTCGGGATCCCGGTCGAGCAATATCTGGATAAGTTGCCGCTGCACCGACTGGTTGAGATTCATCTGGCCGGGACCAGCATGCGGGTTGAAGGCCTCCGGGATACTCATACCAAGTTAACCGCTGTCGACTTTCAATTGTTTGAGTTTATTTTAGAAAAGGCGACTCCCGAAATAGTCACCATTGAATATGGAGGGTTGCCGGATCGGATCGTTAATCTCGCCGCCCAGTATGAACCGATCCGCCGTAATGAGCCGCGGGAATTGAAGGAAATGATTTATCGAGTAGCGGAACTGGTGAAAGTCAACTTCAAGTGAATTTCGGGTTTAGCTTATATTGGTCTTTAATTTTTTTAACGAAAAATTATCCAAATTGGTAGGATTTCTTAACATTTTCACGAATTACATCAATTATGTCTGGATGTTTTTGGATTTTCTATCCATAGCTAATGATTCCGGATGGGAAAGCCGTCGGGTGATTGCTGGTAAGAAAAACGATACATATCGGAATCTTTTCCAATCATAATTGAATTGAAGGTGAATCTGTGCGAAAATTAATCCAGTGGCTCCGGTCGCGCCAAATTTGGCGAGATTTATTTAATCTCCGGACCTTTAAACAATTTTACCGCTATCTGGTGGTGGGTTTTTTATCCTTCGCCACCGAGACTGGTTTGCTTTATTTGTTGACCGATCATTTTAAGTTATGGTATTTATATTCCAATTCCATAGCCTACATCGTAGTTTTTTGGCTGAATTTTCTCTTAAACCGGTTTTGGGCCTTTCAAGCCAGGAATAATTTTCAGCGACAAATGGTTTTGTTTTTGCTCCTATTCATCTTTAACTTATTCGCTTCCAACGCCATGATGTATTTTTTGACCAGTGTTTTGAAGATATACTATTTGATTTCCAAAGTGTTCGCGGTGGCCTTGGTGGTTTCGTGGAATTTCATTCTTTATAAAAAGGTAATCTACCGGACCTGATTATTCGATCAATCATTACCGGAGGATTTTTTTTAGAGGGAAGATGGATAAATTTCTGGTTTCAATCATCATTCCGGTCTATAACGAGGCTCAACAAATCCGGGAAAGTCTGCTTAAGATCGACGGTTTGCTCAAAAAAAGCGGTATTAATCGCGAATTCATCCTGGTGGATGACGGATCACGCGACGACACTTGGCGGATCATAACCGAGGCAAATTCGGAGATTCCGGGATTGCGGGCTATCCGTTTCAGCCGGAATTTTGGGAAAGAAGCGGCGCTTTGCGCCGGTTTGGAAAGGGCGAACGGGGACGCTTGTCTGATTATCGACGCCGATTTGCAGCACCCCCCGGAGTTGATTCCGGAAATGGTTCGATTATGGCGGGAGGAAGGTTTTGAGATCGTGGAAGCGGTCAAAGCCTCCCGCGGCAAAGAGAGTTTTTTACATAAATTGTGCGCGGTTTCATTTTATCGCATTTTACGAATGTTTTCCGGAATCGATTTGGACAAGGCCTCGGATTTCAAATTGCTCGATGCCAAAGTGGTCGCGGCTTGGCGGGAGATGGGCGAACGGAACACCTTTTTCAGGGGGATGGTGGCTTGGGTTGGTTTTAAAAGCGCCGTTATTCCCTTTGAAGTCGGCCAACGGACTCACGGCTCCAGTAAATGGTCGAATCTTAAATTGATCAAGCTGGCGGTTAACGCCATTACCTCCTTTTCCTCGCTGCCGCTTCAAGTAGTCACCTTTTTAGGCGTGGTTTTCTTTATCGGCTCAATAATTCTCGGGGCGCAAACCCTTTATATGAAATTTTCCGGGATAGCGGTCAGCGGGTTTACCACGGTTATTTTACTCCAACTGATCATCGGCGGCTGTTTAATGATTTGTTTGGGAATCATCGGGACCTATATCGCCAAAATCTTCGATGAAGTCAAGGGCCGTCCCAGATACATCGTTTCGGAAACTCTTAATCTAAATCAGGAAGCGGCGTCGCGATCAAATGCCGGGGTAAAGTATAGAACGGTTTAGAATAATACGCAGCCTCAGAGGTGGAGTTAATGTTGGCCATTTTATATCTTTTGACCGGATGGTTGACCGGGTATCGTTTAATCAGAAAATTTTTACCCCAACTTTTTAAAGTGGGCAACCGCAAAAGCCTTTACGACGATAAGATTCCCTTGGAACACTGGATGGTTACCCTACCGGCTTCATTTTTAATCGGGACTCTGGTAATCACCTGGGTGACTTATCTGGCGGCTTATTGTTTCCGAAACACCGCGACGCCCTTATCCTATGGGAACCTGGTTTCGTTATCCGTATTTCTGGCGGTTAACCTCTATTTAATCGTCCCCAAAGGGCGCGCTTATTTTGCGAAGCTCAAAAGTATCGGCTTGTCCGGGGCGGCGGAGTTTTACCGGACTCATCGCCGGGAAACGCTTTTTATCCTAATCGTTTTGCTGGTTTCGAGTTTTATGATGTTTTATACCTTTCATATCAACAACGGTCGGATTTATGTGGGCTTATCGGTTTTCAGCGATTTTGGCCCGCATTTGGCGGTGATCCGCTCATTTTCACACGGCATGAATTTTCCCACCGAATATCCCCATTTTGCCAATGGACAAGCGCGGTATCACTTCTTGTTTCAATTTTTATCCGGAAATTTGGAGTATTTGGGGCTGCCGATCGATTGGGCTTTCAATCTGCCCAGCATCATATCTTTAACCGTCTTTATGATGTTGTTGTATGCGCTGGCTGTAATCCTCACCGGCAAGCCCGGGGTCGGATTTTTAAGCGTGATCTTGTTTTTCTTCCGGAGTTCGATGGCGTTTTTTACTTACTGGAGCGAACTGCGCCGGACCCCCGGAGACAACATTTTTGCCCGGATATTGAGGACCGATATTTTTATCGGCAAAACACTACATGAGGATTGGGGGTTGTGGGCCCAAAACGTCTATGTCAACCAGCGCCATTTCGCTTTCGCGCTCGGAATCATGTTGATCATCATCATCGTCTTATTGCCGCTTTTCAAGAAAATGTTGCATGCTTTACGAGAAAAGAGCGCGACCACCGGTTCCGTTGATGATTTGCTACAGGAATTTATGCTCCGAAGCGACGCCTGGTTGCCGGCGGATATCGGCCGCTCGGTCGTAATCGGAGTGTTATTGGGTTTGCTGAGTTTCTGGAACGGCGCCGTTGTGGTGGCCGCTTTGTTAATCTTGTTCGGACTGGCCGTTTTTTCCAAACATCGCTTGGAGTTCGCCAATATCGCGCTGATTGCGATCGCTGTTTCATATTTGGAAACGCTCTTTTTTATCGGCCCCGGGAGTTCGGCGCTGCAACCCCAAATCATGATCGGTTTTTTGGCCGCTCAAAAGGATGGGGCGGGAATTTTGCGGTTTTACCTGGAGTTGCTGGGGCTGTTACCTTTGGTATTGTTGACCGCCTTCTGCTTTGCTCCCGGGGGCGGCCGCTGGCTTTTCATTCCTTTCCTGTTGCCTCTTATTTTCGCGACCACGGTTCAGTTGACTCCGGACATTGCCATGAATCATAAATTCATTATCATTTCGGTCCTGTTGTTAAACATTTTCGCCGCTGATTTCATCCACCGTTTGTTTAAAATCAACCCGGGATCGTTTAAATTTAATAAGGGAAAAAATCAAGCCGATTCCGAACCGGCATTGGAGACCGCTTCCACCGGCGAACCGGTCTGCGGAGAAACGGCCTCCGACGGAACGGATCCCTTCGCTTCCGGATTGAGATTTATCGGAAAAATCAGTCTGGCGGCGCTTAACAAGTTTGAATCATTTTGGAATTTGACGTTAACCCAAGCCATAATTCGGGCGGTTCTTCGCTATGCGGCCTTTATCATTTTGATGGCGATGACGATCACCGGCGTAGTCGATTTTATTACCTTAATCAATAAAAATCTTCCTCAAAAAGCGATCGTTTTGGAGGTCGATGATCCGGTGACCCAATGGGTCGAGGAGAACACCCGTCCTGATGATTTGTTTTTAACCGATGCTTATTGCATTCATCCGATTTTAATGGCGGGACGCAAGATCTTTTACGGTTGGCCTTATTTCGCCTGGTCCGCCGGTTATGACGTCGATGGCCGAAACGTAATTACATCCAATATTTATGGCGGTTATGACCTGCAAATTGTCAAGGAACTGCTCGAGGAGAATCAGATTCGTTATGTGGTCATTGAAGACGGGAACCGTCAATCCTATGAATACCGGTTGAACGAAGACCTCTTTCGCGATAATTTTACGCTGGTTTATCAAAACGAAGAGCGAAGGATCGATATTTATAAGGTTGATTGATGTTTTGAAGGAGGAAATGGGATGTCGGGGGATACGCTAAAAGAATCGGCCGCCGTGGCCGGGCTGAAGGATTGGAAGAGGCATTTAAATCTCATTGTGGTAGCCTTAGTGATCGTCAAAGCCTTACTGATGCTTTTTCCTTGCGACGCCATTGACATGGCCGGTTATAAAGCATGGAGCACTCATTTGGCAACCCGGGGTTTTGATGATTTTTACGAAACCTGGCATGTGGTATATGCTCCCGGATACATGTATTTACTGTGGATCTCCGGGAAATTGGCCGCGATTTTTAATCTGCTGCCCAAGGCCCATGAATTGTTGATCAAAATCTGGTCGGTAGCGGCTGATTTGGCCGGCGCTTATTTGATCTTCAAGATTGGGGAAAAAATAGGCCGGGAACGATTGGGATTTTGGGTGGGGCTTATTTACGCCTTGAATCCGGCCGTGTTTTTCAATTCTTCGGTATGGGGCCAATTTGAATCGATCGGAGCCACCTTATTATTGCTTACCGTTTATTGTTTCCTTAACGATTTGGGGTTGATCGGAGTTATTGCCTTTGTGACGGCGGTCTTGGTTAAACCCCAGAGCGCCATGTTGGCGCCGATTGCGGCGGCGCTTTTTTTCAAGGAGTTTACCTGGCGCAAGTTCGGCCTGGCGGTGTTGGCGGGGCTGGGGACTTATCTCCTGATCGTGATTCCGTTCTCCGCCGGGAAGCCCATCTATTGGATCGTTCAACATTTTATTGCCAGCGGCGGCGATTATCCCTATGCCACCGCCAATGCTTTTAATTTTTGGACGATCCTCGGCGGTCAAAGCGTCGCCGATGACCTGCCGTTCTGGGGATTGACCTATGCCGTCTGGAGCTTGATCTTCGTTGGCGCCGTGATCGGGTTCGTCCTTTGGCTGGTTTGGAGATATGGCAACAGCCCGGCTATGGTATATTGGAGCGCTTATCTGTTGACTTTCGGAGTCTTTTTATTCGGAAGCAGGATGCATGAGCGGTACCTCTTTCCGGCCTTGATCTTTCTAACCGTTTCTTTGCTTTGGAACGCCAGACTGTGGTTGCCGACGGTCATTTTAAGCTTATGCCATTTCGGGAATACCTTCTATATCTATATAAGAGGATGGCTGTCGGTAGGAAGCGCTCACCCGGCTTTGGCCGGAATCCGTCAATGGCTGGTGAACCGGGAACGGGTTTCGATATCGATTTGGGCGCCCGCAAATGATCCGGTTGGTCTGGTAATCGCCTGGTTTACGTTGGCGGTATTCATTTATTCCCTGTATATTACTTATGAGCGCTGGAATGATTTGACGGCTAAGAAGACGGAATGATTCGGGAGGAAGGGTAAATGAAGATCGGGATTATCGGCGCCGGGGCCACCGGTTTGACTGCCGCCTACCGGTTGGCGGGGAGCGGTTGTGATGTTGTCGTATATGAGCGGGAGCGGGAATCCGGCGGTTTGGTTAAGACCGTCAATATCGGCGGAGAAGATTTGGAATGTTTTTATCATCATATCTTCACCAGCGACTTGGATTTGATTGGCTTAATCGACGAGCTCGGTTTGGGATCCGACTTATTATGGTTGACGCCGAGCAATGGAATTTATTTGAATCATCGCTTATATCCGTTTACGTCGCCGTTGGATTTATTACTCTTCAAAGAACTTAACTTTTGGGAACGGATTAGGTTGGGATTATTGGTTTTAGAGGCGAAGACGGTTAAGGATTGGCGCCGGTTGGAATCTATAACCGCTAAGGAATGGGTGCTCCAAAAGGCCGGACCAAATGTTTATCATAAAATTTGGGGGCCGTTGCTAAACTCCAAGTTTGATCATGACGCTGAAATCGTCTCCGCCGCTTGGTTGTGGAATAAGTTCAAACTACGCGGCTCGACCAGGGGCAAGAATATCCAACGGGAAATGCTAGGCTATTTAAAAGGGAGCTTCGGCCGGGTTTACCGGCGCTTGGAGGCTGAGATTTTAAAAGCCGGAGGACGGATTTTACATAATCGAGCAGTGGAACGAATCATTCCTCGGCCGGACGGCGCTTTGGAAGTGAGCGCCGGCGGTCAAAGCGAAATTTTCGATCGGGTAATCTGCACGGCGGCTCCGGAAATCTTAGCCGGGTTAATCAGGGAAAACCAGCCGTCCTATGCGGCGGACTTGGAAAAAGTAAGATATAAGGCGAACATCTGTGTAATCCTGGAGTTGACCGAACGTTTGACGCCCTATTATTGGACCTCCATCACTCAACCGGATAGTCCGTTTGTCGCCGTTATCGAGCAGACCAATCTTTTGCCGGCATCGAATTATCAATCGCATCTCGTTTATTTATCACGTTATCTGGATGCTACCGATCAGCTTTTCCACGCTTCGCAGGAAAAGGTCGTGGAATTATTCATCGCTTATTTGTACAAAATTTTCCCCGGTTTTAATCAAATCAATCTTAAGAAGGCCCATCTTTTCAAAGCCCGTTATACCCAACCGGTGGTAGTAACCGACTATTCCCGGATAATTCCGGAGTTGAAAACCCCGGTTCCCAATCTTTACCTGGCGAGTATGGCCCAGATTTATCCGGAAGACCGGGGCCAAAATTATGCCGTGAGGATGGGCAATCAGATCGCCCGATGTTTATTGGAAGGTTAAAAGTCGAAACGGTCGCTGCTTCGACCCCCTTTTTCATCGCGGGAGAGAAAGGAGGATTTGGGATGTTTTCATTGAAAAACGGTAAAATAACGGTCCTCATAATCATCTTGTTTTTGTTGACGGTTCATCCGGCATCCGCCGGATCGAACCTGTTGAAAAATCCCGGTTTCGAGATGGAGCGCGACGGCTATCCCGAATCTTGGCAGATTGATCATGCCGATTCTAATGCCGTAATCACTTTGGAAAGGAGCGTATCCAGATCCGGGGCCAAATGCGTCGCCGTTGAAAATCTTGATTATAACGATACTTGGTTGATACAAGAGGTAAAAGTCAAACGAAACACAATTTACCGTTTGAGTTATTGGGTCAAAATCGATCAACCCCTGGCAAAAACCGTCGGGGGCGCCAACATCTCGGTGATTAACGGAATTTATAGTTCGCCCGAGATTTTCGACACTCGCGGGAAATGGGAGTATCATGAAGTTTACGTCCGTACCAATAGAATCAGTCCCGAGGTTTTAAAAGTCGCGTTGCGGCTGGGTGGATATGGGGCCGCCAATAAAGGAAAGGCCTATTTCGATGATGTCGACATGGAGGCCGTCGCTGAATTTCCTCCCGGAGCGGTAGTTTCGGAGTTGGGTAATACCGAAGTTTCAAACGGCGGGGCGAATCAGGGACAAACCTCGACGCCGGGCGGCGTTGGACTCTATATTTTATTAGGGATTGTCGGATTGGGGATCTTTGTTTTCGTGGAATTAAAAGTATCGTCCAAAAAAAGCCCTCAAAACACCGAAGCGGCAAAGGTTGAAACCGTAGACGAAGATGAGCTGTGAGTAACGGTCCAAAGATAATAAATCCGGTGAGTTAAGGGAGAATCAATGATCGCGCAAGGAGGAGTTTTTATGAAAAGGTTATTAGTAATCATCGCCTTATTCTGTTTAACTGGATCTATTTCATTGGGTCAAAATACCAATGCCAATCTGCTGTTCAACGCCGGTTTTGAAGAGGTCGACTCGGCGCAAAAACCCTTGGGATGGATGCCCGAGTATTGGCTGGAAGGTTCGGAATATCAGGTTACCACTGAAAAGACGTACTCCGGCAAATACGCTTTGGTTATAAAATCAAACGAAGAAAACGACTTCCGGTTGGTTCAAACCGTCAAAGTTAAACCGAATACCTATTATAAACTGTCCGGCTGGATTTCCACAGAGAACGTAATGGCGGATAAAATCGGCGCCAATATCTGCGTTGTGGACGATGGGTTTCACCACACTTACTCCATTAACGGCACCTCAAGTTGGTTGCCGGTTAATTTGAACTTCCTCACCGATAAGAATCAAACCGAAGTAAAAATCGGCGTCAGACTGGGAATGTGGGGCAATACCGTAACCGGCGCCGCTTATTTCGATGAATTGTCGCTGGTGGAATTGAACCATCGTCCCGATACTTATGAAACATTGAAAAGCCGGGAATCGTCCGGCGACGCCGGGCCTCAAACGGGAGGAAGCTGGCTGTGGTTATTACCCATCGTTGCAGTGGTTCTGGTTGGGGTAATTATCTACGATTTTAAAAGAAAGAAATAAGGTTTAGAAAGGTAAGGGTGCGTGGTGTGATGATAAAGCCGCTTCGTTTGCTGTTAGCGTTACTGATAGTGGGATCACTAGCGCTGAACGTCGCCGCCGGGGCGATGGCTTCGGGCATCTTGTTAAACGGCGGGTTTGAGGAGTTGGATCCATCGGCCAAAGCCGAGTCCTGGTTTATGGATTTTTGGAATACCGGCTCAAAACTGGCTTTAACCGATCAAAAAGTTAGGACCGGGAATTATGCCGCTTTTTTGCAATCAAATAAAGCGAACGATATCCGGCTGATCCAAACCGTGCCGGTAGAGCCGGATACGGTCTACCGGTTTTCCGGCTGGGTGGCCACGGAAAAAGTACCCCAGGGCGGCGTAGGGGCATCCCTTTGCGTGTTGGGGGGGTTCGTCCATTCCGGCGAACTCACCGGGGACAATGATTGGACGCCGGTGGAAGTGGTCTTTCGAACCCATGAAACCCAGCGGGAAGTCGTTCTCGGAGTCCGGCTCGGTTTTTACGGTCAGACTACCACCGGTAAAGCCTATTTTGACGACTTGAAGCTGGAAAAGATTACGGGAGAAACGTTTAACTTTCAGCAGATCTCGCCCCGTGATCCGGTTCCCAATCTTCTCGGACTGGAGCGGCCGTCCCTCGCTTCGCCGGAGGCTGAAGTCGATCAAATCCAGAGTGCGGTTTTGCGTTTCTTTAGATACCCAACCTGGATTCTCCTCTTTTATATCATGCTTCTGGGAGGAATTTGGGTATTTCATAATAGAGTTCAAGAGCTTTCCCGCGAAAAAACAGTCGGGGAATCGCTTTCGGCGAAGGCGGTCCGGGTATTGGCGGTTATATCCTTGCTTTCTTGTCTGGCGAGAATCCCCCTCTTTAATAAGGCGACGCCGTTTTTCGGAGGTTCGTTTTTAGGACTGGGACCGTTCGACGCCGACCTTGGCAGGTGGCTTGGACTTGGTTGCGATTTAATGGCCGCATGGTTCATCTATTTACTCCTCAGACCCAAACGGCCTTTGGTGGCGGCGTGTCTGGCTGCCGTCTATCTTTTATTGCCGGCCCCGATTTATAACTCGGCCCACTGGGGATTGGCGGATTCGGGATATATCCTGATGATTTTAATATCCTGTTTCTTTTTGGCCAAAAACCGGCTCGAGCCGGCAGTATTTTTCAGTGTCTTAGCGTGCTGCGTCAATCCTCAGGGCGCGATTTTAACCGTTTTATTGTTGGGATATGGTTTCCATAAATACGGCCGCGCCAAAGGTTTGGCCAATCTGGGATTGACCATGGCCGCTCTGGCGTTGGCGTTGCTTTGGTTGGGCAAAGGCAATCCGGCGGCTTGGCTGAAGATGATCTGGATGCGGTATAGCTCGGGCGCGCTCGCCGACAACGCGGGGAATCTGATCACCCTGTTTAGCCAAAACGCCCATGGATTTTTCGAACAAACCAAAATCGGCATCCCTTTCGGTTTCTTATGGTTGACCGTCTTTTTGGTCGCCGCTGTCTGGGGTGGCTATTGTTTCAAACAAAGAAAAACCAAAGCCGGTTTGTTGCTCGCCTTTACCTTTATCTCGTTCGCGTGCGCCAACCTGGCGCCCGGGATCGACGAAAGAGGCTTTGCGCCTGCGTTGGCGCTGATGCTCGTGATCAGCGGAGTATATAAAAACCCGGCCTTGTTTTTGGGGACGATTATCTTAAGTATCGCCGTTTTTTTCAATATGTACGCCGCGGTGAACAACCTGGAAACGTTAAGCCGGATACTTTATATTATCGGAATCGTTAACACCGGCCTATTATTGGCGTTGGGTCTCCGGATGCGCCTTCATTCCGGCGATCGGCCCCTTAAACGGATGCTTCTGAAATATGTAAGCGCTTTACGCGACGGCCTGACGGCAAGATTGAAGTTGCAGCCGTTCCCGATGCTGAAAAGGGATTGGATGATAGTTGGGGCGATCATCTTTTGTTACACTATATTTATCTTTTGGGGATTGGGTTCCCGGTCGACTCCGCGCACCGGTTTGGAGCTGGACTGGTCATTCCCAGGGGTGGAAGTTGTTTTGGCCGAACCGTCCGATTTGAAAGACATCGTGATTTATGATGCCGAGGGGTCCGGTTTTTTAATGGCTTATAAGTATGTGGACGGTGTTTGGTCCACCTTGACTCCCGTCGATTGTACCGATTATTACGTTTTAAAACGGATCCCGGTTTCCGCGGAGCGGGTTGAAAGGATCCGACTTCAACCCCAGGGGAATGCGGGGCATGTTAAAGAAGTCGCTTTCACAAACCTCGTCAACGAGATTATTCCGCTCAAATCGGTTATTGACATCGGGAGCCGAGCCGAGATGTCCCCCAAGGATCATCTCCTCTTCGACGAGCAGGAGAAAATGTCCGTGAACCCTTCTTATTTGAACAGCACCTACTTTGATGAGATTTATCACGGACGCACTGCCTATGAGTTTATCAAAGGCGCCCAGGTGTATGAAACGACCCACCCGCCTTTTGGAAAAGACCTGCTTAGCCTCGGCATTTTATTGTTCGGCATGAATCCGTTCGGGATGCGCTTTATGCATGCGGTAACGGGTATTTTGTTGGTTTTCACTCTGTTCTTTTTGGGGCGCGAGATTTTGGCGACCCGGTTCGGCGCTTATGCCACGATGCTGCTGGGTTGCTTGGACTTTATGCCTTTTGTCCAAAGCCGTTATTCAACGGTTGATACCACCTCGGTTCTATTGATCAGCCTGATGTTTCTGTTCGCGTTTCGCTTCATCCGGGAGCATGAACAAGGAAAGAAGATCGTCCGACCGTTAAGTACTTTGATTTTCCTCTTCGTCTGCGCCGGTCTGGCGATCGCCGTAAAGTGGACCGCGGTTTACGGTTTCGCCGGAGTCGTTTTCATGTTTTTCGTCGTCAAATTGCGGCGGTTTTTAGCCTATCGCCGGGAACGTTCGCAACTGATGGCTACATTGAAATATCATAAAGCCGGAAGTGCAAAAGCGAAGGCCATGCGGGGAAAAGCGGATTCTCTCGCGCGTTCTTTCTGGAAAGGCGACTTTTTACCGACCCTACTTTGGGCTTTAGTGATTTTTTTGACGATTACGCCGCTGGTTTATTACCTGACTTATATTCCATACCTGAAGTGTCAGGGAATCGACGAAGTGTTTTCCGGTTCCGCCTTCGAGGCGGTATTGGCTAATCAAAAGGGAATGTATGATTATCATTCCAAATTGGTGGCGACTCATCCTTTTGCTTCATCCTGGTGGAGTTGGCCGTTTAATTTCAAACCCTTGTGGATTTATAGCAATTCCTATTCCTGGCCGGGGATGAAGGGGACCATTGTCAGTATGGGTAATCCTCTCATTTGGTTGCTGGGTCTTTTGGCCGTGGTGGTTTTAGGCTATCAATTACTGACTTTCAAAGGCTTTTCATTGATGCATTTGGTCTTTGCCGGTTACTTGTCGTTATATATGCCGTGGGTGCTGGTAAGTCGGATTACCTATATCTATCATTATTATCCCCCTTTACCTTTCGTATTGGCGATGTCCGCTTTTATCCTGGAACCCCTTTGGAAGCTGGGCATCAAGGGTAAAAGGTTGATATATGGTTTTTTGATCGCCTCGTTAGCATTATTAATCATCTTTTACCCGGCCTTATCCGGATTGGAAGTTCCTCAAGGATATATCAACATCTTAAGATGGTTTCCGCGGGATTGGACTTTTTAAGTTTAGGATTGCTTCGGCTTGGAGG
>JAAYHS010000012.1 GCA_012735315.1 Bacillota bacterium
AACCGGCAACTAGCCTTCAAAACCGACCCCAACCGTGAACTGGGAACCGGTAAACTAGCCCTCAGTACCCCTCAGTCTTGACGCGGAACTCGGAACCCGGAACGCGGAACGTGAGCGAAACCCGGAACTAGGAAGAATAGCCCTCAATCCGTCTAATCTTGACTAATCCTGGTCCAAAAAAGGGCCGCCGCAATGCGGCAGCCCTTTAACGTTTACTATTCAATTGTCTTAGGCGGTTATTTTTGACGCCACCGTCTGGAGTAAACTCCCCTCGGCGCCGCGGCGGACGGTCATTTCAACGACGTTCGTCGGACGAAGCGCTTTCCGGAGGTGTTCGATAGCCTTCTGGGTAAGGCCCCCGCCGCAAGTGAAGACGTCAATGGCGGCATATCCGCGTTCGGGATAAGTATGGATCGAAATATGACTCTCCGCTAAAAGCAATAATCCCGTGAAGCCTTGGGGTTCGAATTTGTGGGATCGCTCTCCTAAGATGGTCATTTTGGCGCTGCGCGCCGCCTGACGGAGAGAATCCATCAAAAATTGTGCATCATTGAGCTTTTCGAACTGGCAACCCCAAAAATCAGCCAGAACGTGAGCACCTACAGTATCAAAAACCTGCATTCCCCTCACCCTTTCAAAAATAAATCTTTTGGTCAGGAAGAACCCTTTTGACCCATAAGCACCCTGATTTCCCTTTACCCGATGATGCACTAAGGCTCGCCTCGGGATATATGTTAGATCAGGACATGTAATTTTTTACGGAAAACGGAAAGTTTCACGCTCCCCTGTTTTTAGAAACAAAATAATCATAACAGATGTCTACTTCATTGTCAATGATTTGAAATCGATTTTTTGACGGCGAGTCTCTATTACCTCCCGCGGGTGCGCGTAAAGATTGAAAAGAAGGCATGAGACCCGGCCTAATTCTATTAAGTTCCTCGCCTGAATATTAGTAAAACGAACTAAGATGCGAACGTCAGCGACGAACCGCGGGACGGGGAGGAAAAGAAGATGGCCAGGAAACCGACGATCATAATCATCATCAATGGAGGCTTGCTTTATATCGGGGCAATTATTCTTTCTTTGGCGATCGGCTGGTGGATCTACCGGGAACCGGCGCTCCGGATCGAACTGCCGATAATGTCGCCGGTATCCGGGAGAAAAGTGGTGCTCGACGCCGGCCACGGCGGGATCGATCCCGGCGCCAAGTCCGAGTCGGGATTGTTGGAGAAAGAAATAAATCTGGATATCGCCTTAAAACTTAAACGCCATCTTTCGATGGCTGGGATCTATTGCGTGATGATCCGGGAGACGGATCGCGACTTTTCGGACAGCGGCGCGGAATTGCCCACCAAAAAAAAGCGGGATCTCAGCTACCGCATCCGGACCGCCAACCAAAGCGGGGCCGATATTTATCTGGGGATTCACGCCAATAGTTTTCCCCAGCGGATTTACCGCGGCGCTCAAACATTTTACGCCGAGGATGATCCGCAATCAAAACGGCTGGCCAAAGCCATCCAGGCGCAATTGGCCGCGCGGTTGGGGCCGAACCGGCGGCGTCCCAGGCCCGGCGATTACCGGATGCTGAACGACACCCAAATGCCGGGGGTGGTAATTGAGGTCGGTTTTTTATCCAATCCCGAGGAAGCCCGCAATTTGGAAGATGACGATTACCGGGAACAAGTCGCCCAAGCGATTTTTCACGGGGTGGTCGATTATTTCCGGAAATCCCGCTCCGGTTTGAGAGAGCGCCTTAAAGGATTAAAATGAACAGTATTCGCACTCGTGCTCAGCGAAGCGGTGCTCGTAATCGTCTTTTCTGAAGCGGATGTTCGACGAATCGGGATGCGTGAAACCGCCCCGCTATCGGATCAGTCTTAGTTATCCGGCAGCAACGTCCCTCTCCACGAACGTTACCCGATTCCGAGCGTTTGGAGAGGGACAGCATGGTTTATTCGTGGTTTTAGTCCTTTTGCGGTCGGGAAAGAATTGAAATGTACCTTGTATTTTTTTAGATAGGAATTTATGATAGATGGGCGAATACTATTACCGATCGTCTATGGTTATTTTTAAAGCCGACGATAACATAAAGAAGCCCCGTTTGCGGGGGTTGAAGTTATTGGAGCCGTGGGGTTTAGCCCGCGGCGGACAAAATTCTTTCCGGCTGAGCCGGATCCGATGGGACGGAGGATAACTTGAAAGCGGAAATTATTTGTATCGGAACCGAATTATTATTGGGGCAGATTGTCGATACCAACGCCGCGTTTTTAGCCGGGGAACTGGCCGGACTGGGGATTGACCTCTATCATAAAAGCACGGTCGGGGATAATTTGGAGCGGATCGCGGCCACCCTCGGTCAAGCCTGGGAGCGCTCGGATCTGTTGCTCATCTCCGGGGGTCTGGGGCCCACTCAAGACGATCTCACCCGGGAGGCCGTCGCCCGTTTGCTCGGAGAAGAGTTGGAGTTTAATCCCGAAGCTTGGGAGCAGGTTGTTGCGTATTTTCGCAAAACGGAGCGGCCGATCCCGGAAAACAACCGCCGTCAGGCGATGTTTCCCAAATCGGCGCGGGTGGCGCCGAACCGCTGGGGCACGGCCCCGGCGATGCTGGTGGAGAAAGATAAGCATCTAATAATGGTAATGCCGGGAGTGCCCTACGAGTTGAAAGGAATCTGGGAGTCCTATTTCAAACCTTATCTGAAAGGGGTCTTGCAAAAAGAAGGTTCGCCGGTGCTCACCTCTTTATTCGTAAGGATGGCGGGCATCGGAGAAGCGGCGATGGAGGAAAAGATTCTGGACTTGATCCGCGGCCAAACCAATCCGACCATCGCCCCCTATGCGTCCCGGGGCGAAGTGGCGCTCCGGATTACAGCTAAAAGCCAAGATGAAAATTACAACCGGGAACTGATCGCCCGCACTCTGGAGGCGGTAAAACAACGGCTGGGGGAGTATATTTACGGTTACGACCGTGACAATCTGGAGACTGTGATCGGCCGGATGTTACAAGCAAAGAAATGGCGGTTGGCGCTGGCCGAATCCTGCACCGGCGGCTTGATCGGCCATCGGATCACCAATGTTCCGGGCAGTTCCGAATATTATTTGGGCGGCGTCAACAGCTACAGTAATCGCTTAAAAACGGATCTACTGGGAGTAAGCGAAGCTACTCTCGCCGAGCATGGTGCGGTAAGCCCCGAAACCGCCGCCGCGATGGCTACCGGGATTAGGGAACGAACCGGGACCGAGGTCGGTTTGGCGGTCACCGGAATCGCCGGGCCAGGCGGCGGAAGCGAGTCGAAACCGGTAGGGCTCGTTTTTCTGGCGGTGGCGCTGCCGGAACGGGTCGTCGTCGAACGGCGCGTCTTCCCCTCCGACCGGATCGGCAACAAAGAGTCGGCCGCTCAAGCGGGGCTGGCCTTGTTATGGCGGTGTTTGAAAGAAAGCAGCTGAGTGAATAGTCAGAAGACAGGAGACAGGAGTCAGTAGTCAGGAGACAGTAGTTTGTAAGCTAAACTTTGAAATCTAAAACCTTAAGTGCTTTTCTTTTGTTTTTATGCTGAATTCTGGCTGCTCATCTCCTGACTACTACTTTCAATGCCGGCTCCTGGCTTCCCAACTCCTGACTACTAATGGAGGAATCATAATGCGGCTTTTTATCGGGGTTTGGCTTTCGGAGGCGGCGCGGGATGAGGCGCTGCGATATATTGAGTTCATCAAGCCGGGGATTCCCGGTTTTAAATGGTCCGCTCCCGGACAACTCCATTTTACCTTGAGATTTTTGGGAGAGACTCCCCCGGGGGAGGTTTCCCGGTTAACCGCTGTGTTGCAAGAGACGGCCGCCGGGTTTTCCCCCTTCGAACTGCGTCTGGGCGAGCCGGGGCGTTTCCCCGAAAGAGGCAAACCGCGCATTCTCTGGCTCGGAGCGTCCCGGGGCGGCGAGGAATTAACCGAGCTGGCGGGGGCGGTGGAAGCTGCTTGCCTCAGTTTGGGATTTCCGGCGGCGGACAAACCGTTTCGGCCCCATTTAACCATCGCCCGCGCCAAAGAGGGAAACGGTGAAGCGCGGTTGCCCGCCGCCGAATTTTTAGGGCGGAGCGCGACCTTGGTCACGGGTTTCGCTTTGATCGAGAGCATCCTCCGACCCCAAGGCGCGGTTTACCGGGAGATCGCGGAATTCAAATTTTCATAAAAGGAATTCGGCCGACTTCCCAGAATTATTTGACAGGGTTAGATTGATTTGTTATACTGAGATAGAACACATGTTTGGATGTGGGGGTATTTAAATGTCGGATAAACAAAAGGCGTTAGAGATTGCCTTATTACAAATTGAAAAACAGTTCGGCAAAGGGTCGATTATGAAAATGGGAGACGCCCCCGAAAAGATGAACATCGAAGTAATCCCAACCGGCGCTTTGCCGTTGGATGTGGCGCTGGGAGTCGGCGGGATTCCCCGGGGAAGGGTGGTTGAGATTTATGGTCCGGAGTCTTCCGGTAAAACCACCGTGGCGCTGCATATCGTGGCCGAAGCGCAGCGGTTGGGCGGAATCGCCGCTTTCGTCGATGCCGAGCATGCCTTGGATCCGCTTTATGCGAAAAGACTGGGAGTTGATATCGATAATCTGCTGATTTCTCAGCCGGACACCGGCGAGCAGGCGTTGGAGATCACCGAGGCATTGGTTAGGAGCGGCGCGATTGATGTGATCGTGATCGATTCGGTGGCCGCCTTAACCCCCCAGGCGGAGATTGAAGGGGAAATGGGAGACGCTCATGTCGGGCTCCAGGCCAGATTGATGTCCCAAGCGCTGCGGAAATTAACCGCGGTGATCGGCAAATCGAACACGATCGCCATTTTTATCAATCAAATCCGTGAAAAAGTCGGCGTCATGTTCGGCAATCCGGAGACCACTCCCGGCGGACGGGCCTTAAAATTTTATTCTTCGGTCCGCTTGGAGATCCGTAAAGTGGAGACTATCAAACAAGGCGCCGATATTGTGGGCAACCGCACCAAGGCCAAGGTTGTTAAGAACAAAGTGGCGCCCCCGTTTCGGGAGGCGGAATTCGACATCATCTACGGCGAGGGAATCTCCAGAGCGGGCTGCATTTTGGATATGGCGGTGGATCAAAACATCGTCAATAAAAGCGGCTCGTGGTATTCTTACGGCGACAACCGGATCGGTCAAGGCCGGGACAATGCTAAAGAATTCCTGAAAAACAACCCCAAATTGATGGACGAAATCGAACAAAAGGTCAGACAGGGCGTGGGTTTGGCGAAAATGGAACCGCCCGCGGCCGGACCGCCCGTGAAAGAGGCTGCCGGAGCTAAAGGAAAATAGGTTATGCCGGAACGGACTCCGATGGACTTGGCTTTAAAATCCCTTAGTCGCCAGGCTTATAGCCGCGCAAAATTGGCTACGAGACTGGGACGGGCGGGATTCGAGGAACCTCAAATCGACGAGTGTCTCAAGCGGCTGGAAAACTGGGGCTATCTCAATGATCGGGAATACGGAATCGCGCGGATCGCGACGCTTCAAAAGCGGTTAAAAAGCAGAAACTACGCGGCGGGCGATTTGGAGGCGCAAGGCTTGTCTCCCGAGTTGATCGGGCAATTGCTGGCGGAATTTTACCCCGAAGAAATGGAAATAGAGATCGCCCGGAAATTGTTGAAAAAAAAGGCGGGCGTCGCCGAGAAAGGATTGGGACTGTTGGCGAGGGCCGGTTTTTCCGAGAATACGATTCAACATTGTTTTCCGGATCGATATCCTACTTGACACCGGATTTAAAAAAGTTTACAATAAACTCTTGAGGACAGAACATAAGCCGAGTTCTTACTCGGCTTGTTTTGTATTTTTTATTGTTCCCTATTTTCTCTAAAACTCTATTTCCGAACAAGGGTTTTTAATAATGATCAATTATTTAGGAGGTGATTATAATCTCAATTTTTTTATACGTGCTGATCGGCTTCGTCTTGGGCTTTATCGGGTTTGCCTTTTACAGCCGGTTCAGGCTGCAGTCGGCCAAGGAATATGCGCGTAAAATTATCGCCGACGCCAAAAAAGAGGTCGAATCGATCAAACGGGAAGCTTTGCTCGAGGCGAAAGAAGAAGCTTTAAAAGTAAAAAACGAGCTCGAACGGGAAACCCGGGAGCGCCGTTCAGATATTCAACGTTTGGAAAGACGCTTGCTTCAAAAGGAAGAGTCACTTGACCGGAAATATGAGGTTTTAGAAAAAAAGGAAGAGAATCTGGCCCGCAGGGAACTGGAAATTGAAAAATTAAAAGCTGAATTGGAGGAGACTCACCGCAAACACCGGTACGAGTTGGAAAGAATCTCCGGGTTGAGCAGTGAGGATGCCAAGCAACTCCTGTTACGGGATGTGGAGGAAGAAATCCAACAGGAAATCGCGATTAAAATCCGGGATCTGGAAGCCAAAGCCAAGGAAGAATCGGATCGGAAGGCGCGGGAAATTATTTCGCTGGCGATTCAACGTTGCGCCGCCGATCATGTGGCAGAAGCCACCGTTTCAGTGGTGGAGTTGCCAAATGATGAGATGAAAGGGAGAATTATCGGGCGTGAAGGCAGAAACATCAGGGCTTTGGAAACGCTTACCGGGATCGATCTCATAATTGACGATACCCCGGAAGCCGTAATTCTTTCCGGATTTGATCCGATCAGGCGCGAAGTGGCCCGCCTTGCTTTGGAAAAACTAATCAACGACGGCCGCATTCATCCCGCCCGGATTGAAGAGATGGTCGAGAAGGCCCAAAAAGAAGTGGAAAGCATCATTAAAGAAGAAGGCGAACGGGCTACTTTTGAAACCGGGATCCACGGAATCCATCCGGAATTAATCAAATTGCTGGGCCGTTTGAAATACCGGACCAGTTACGGACAGAACGTATTAAAGCATTCAATCGAAGTCTCCCATTTATGCGGTTTAATCGCCAGCGAGCTGGGGGCCGATGTTAATTTGGCCAAACGCGCCGGCTTGCTCCATGATATCGGGAAAGCCATCAATCATGAAGTCGAAGGTCCGCATGTATCCATTGGAGCGGAGTTGGCCAAAAAATACCGGGAAAATCATTTGGTGGTCAATGCCATCGCCGCCCACCACGGCGACGTGGAAGCCGCTTCGGTGGAGGCGGTGTTGGTCCAAGCCTGCGACGCGATTTCCGCGGCCCGTCCCGGCGCTCGTCGTGAAACGTTGGAGTCTTATATTAAGCGTTTGGAAAAACTGGAGAGTATCGCCGATTCCTTTGAAGGCGTGGAGAAAGCTTACGCCATCCAAGCCGGACGGGAAATTCGGATCATGGTTCGGCCGGACCGGATTGATGATTTACAAGCGGTCCGGGTAGCGCGGGATATTGTCAAGAAAATCGAGGAGGAACTGGAATATCCGGGGCAAATTAAGGTTACCGTGATCCGGGAAACCAGAGCGGTTGAATATGCCAAGTAAGTAAAGTATAATTTATTTATACAGGTGTTTTCGTTCCGTTGGTTCCAGGTGTAACCGCAAGCAGGAAGGGGGAGGAATTTGAAAGGCATCTTCTGGAAAGAAGGAGAATCCTTCTCCAACTCGATGAGTTTAATCGCATTTTTGTTGGTGCGCTATCCTGAGATCGGCACGGTACGCTTTGATCCCGAACTTAAAACCCTGCAGTTTTCGTTCATTTTAAATAAAATCCTGTCGGAACCGGAATTCGAGTCTTTTAAGGAAAGTCTGCTGCTCAGTTTGAACGCCATTTCCGAGATCCAAGAGCGGAATTCGGGGAAAACGCAACTTACCTTTTCAGTCTATGACGGATTGACGTTCGTAGAGATTTTGCGGGACATTGACTCCTTAAATCAAGAAGAAATCGCGTTGATTATCGGCATCGTCCGCAGTCATTTCGAGGGGGACTTGCTACTGGATCAGCAGGAGAATATGCAGGAAGAGGATATTGTTATCCAAGAGGAAATGATCGAGCATATGCTGGAAGATCTTAAGGATTCGCGTCCCGAAAAGAGATTGATAGGATTTAGAGAGGAAGGCCGGGTATTGATCTTCAACCGGGCCAATTTACCCAAATAATTTTAAGAAGAAAGGGTACTGTTAAACATTTACAGTACCCTTTTAATCGGGGTTTGAGGATTAAAGCCCATAAACAAACGAACCGTTCGGTTGTTGTTGGATTGATGCTTTCAAATAGCGGCGATTTTTCAAAAAAGATGGGGGTACATCGGTTGTTGAAAATACTGTTTATCGGCGATATAGTTGGAAAACCGGGCCGGAAAATTTTAAAAAAATGTTTACCCGAGATTATCGACGCGGAAAAAACCGACTTGGTCATCGCCAACGGTGAAAACGCAGCCGGTGGGTTCGGCATAACCTATGATGTCGCCCAGGAAATCCTGGCGGCGGGGGTCGATTTAATCACCCTCGGAAACCACACTTGGGATAACCGCGAAATCTTTCGGGTTTTGGAAGAAGAACCGAAAGTGGTGCGGCCGGCCAATTATCCGGAAGACACTCCGGGACAAGGATTTGCCGTGGTTGAGACCGCCAAGGGAATACCGGTAGGCGTGGTTAATCTTTTGGGCCAAGTTTTTTTAGAACCGTTGCGTTGCCCTTTTCGAGTCGCCGATGAGATGCTGGCCAAAATAAAAAAACTTACCAAAGTGGCGATCTTCGATATTCATGCCGAAACCACTTCCGAGAAAACGGCTTTGGGATGGTATTTGAACGGCCGCGCTGCCGCGGTAATCGGCACTCATACTCATATTCCCACCGCGGATGAACGAATTTTACCCAAGGGAACCGGTTATATTACCGACGTGGGAATGACCGGTCCGCTCAATTCGGTCCTGGGTATTGACCCGGAGATCGTGATCACTAAATTTTTAACCAAGCGCCCGGTTCGCTTCGAGGTGGCCTCCGGGCCTAAAAAACTGGATGGAGTAATTCTCGAGATTAACGAATCCGGATTAGCAACCGGTATTAGGAGAATCCAGCGATTTATGGATTGATGCGCGGCAAATTATCGTAATGCGGAAAGCATGGGGAAAATGGAAATCATCAAAGTTTCTTCAAAATCCAGACCGAATGCGGTAGCCGGAGCGCTTGCCGGAGTTATTCGAGAAAAAGGGAGCGTTGAGATTCAAGCGATCGGCGCCGGCGCGATTAATCAGGCTGTGAAGGCGATCGCCATCGCCAGGGGTTTCGTCGCTCCCAGCGGAATCGATCTGATCTGTATTCCGGCATTCACTGAAATCACCATCGACGGCCAAAATCGGACCGCGGTCAAACTGATGGTGGAACCGAAATAAACGATTGCGCCACGAAAATTCTTTGTTAAAGGCGGGGCTTCATGCCCCGTTTTTTGTTTTTTATGTTAGCTATCCGGGAAGGAGGCGCGGTTTTTCCATGTTCAGTTGAATCTTGCGATAATTGCTTAAAGGTAAAACGGGAACGGCTCAGAATTAATCAAGAAACACCTCGGGCTATTAGATTCGAACCAATCAATACGGCAATATTTGAAGCTTACTTTATGATACTGAACAACGCAGGAGGGCGCGAATCATGAAATTGGTCGGCAAGAGGATTTACTTGAGAACATTGACGGTAAAGGATTTGGAGGACATGGCGCGTTGGAACCGGGACCGGGAATTACAGGAATATGTCGATTGTAACTTGCCTTTGGAGGTTCATCAATTAAAACGATGGTATCATCAGAATGTTCCCGACCGGCATTATCAAATTTTCGCCATCGTTACTCATGCCGGGCGGTTAATCGGGGATTTGGAGTTGGACCATATTTGTTGGAACAAGCGCGAAGCCGAACTTAGGATTAGGATCGGGGAAAAGGATTGTTGGGATCAAGGGTTGGGTACGGAAGCGATTCAATTAATCTTCGAGTATTTGCTCGTTACCAAAAAGTTTAACCGGATTTACTTACGGGTATATAGCTTTAACCGGCGGGCGATACGTTGCTATTTGAAAAACGGCTTCCGGCGCATCGGAATTTTGCGGCGCCGGGTTGAGGGCTGGAAAGACATTATCTTAATGGAGATTGACCGTACCCTATTTCAAAAAGGGATTCAATCAAAAAATGTCGGTTAAAAGAATAAAAAATTTTTCCACTTTTATCTGGCATTTAAGGAAGATCTCCTTTGCTGATTCAGGTTCCCTGAAAAAGGAATTAGCCTTCCGTTTGTCGAAATATAATCGCTCAGAAAAGGAATAATTAGGAGGTCCTTCCATGTCGGAGATCAAAATTGTAATCGCTGATAATAATCGGGAACTATGCGCAACTTTGGCGGATTTAATCGAACTACACGATGATATGGAGTTGATCGGCGCCGCTTATGACGGAATTGAAGCTTTGCAAATGGTCGAAGAGAAAAAACCGAACGTACTTATTCTGGACATTACAATGCCGTACTTGGATGGAATTGGGGTTATGGAGAAATTGGCGGAATTTGAGAATCCTCCGATAGTGATTATTTTAACCGCTTTTGAACAAGAGGCGATGATCCAACGTTTAATCGCCATGGGCGCCTCGTATTACATGGTGAAGCCTTTTGACGCCGCAACTCTTATCGAAAGGATTAAGCAATTCGCGGGCGGGCGTCAAACCTCGCCGTTAAAAGCCATTAAAGCAACGGAAGAACCGGGGATCTATAATTCAAACCGCCGTGAAAAGTCGAGTAATCAACTGGAATTAGAAGTTAGCAAACTATTTCATGAAATGGGAATTCCGGCTCATTTTCGGGGTTACGCCTACTTGCGGGACGCGATCATCATGGCTGCCCGGGAAGTGGAAGTATTGGGGAATATCACTAAGAATCTCTATCCCCGGATAGCGGAAAAATATCGTTCCTCGCCCAGCGGAGTGGAATCGGCGATTCGGCATACCATTGAAATCGGTTGGGAAAGGGGTAATTCCGAATTTATCCGGGAATTTTTCGGCGCTGAAAACGGTAAAAATCGCTTTCCGACAACCGCTTCTTTCATAGCTAAAGTTGCCGATAAATTAAGACTGGAATCAAAATTGGTTTAAAAATGAAACTCCGGACCGGATAATCGGCAAATGAAAGTCCCTCCCAGGGAGGGATTTCTTTTTAACCGGATTTAAGGCGGCGGGATAAAAAAAGTTAATTTGACACGATAAATCCAAAAAGGTTATGATAGGGTTATGATATTGATATTAAGGATGGTTTTGGAGAGTTAGTTGAACCTTAAAAGCTTATCTTCAGAAGAACTGGCGGATTATTTAACCGCTCTGGGTCTGCCGAAATATCGGAGCAATCAGATCTTTGCCTGGATCTACCGGCGGAAGGTTTGTTCTTGGGAAGCGATGACCGATCTTCCCTTGGAGTTGCGCCGGTTTTTGGAGGACAAGGGCGTTTCTTTGGGTTGTTTGCCGGTGGTTTCTCAAGTCCGGGACGCCGGCGGCGCCGTCAAATATCTGTTTGGCCTAGATGATGGAGAAACAGTCGAGGCTGTTTATCTTCCGGAAGCAAATCGCAAAACCGTTTGTTTTTCGACTCAGGTCGGCTGTGGAATGGGCTGTTTGTTTTGCGCTACCGGACAACGGGGGATGGTTAGGAATCTTACTCCGGCCGAAATAGTCGAACAGCCGCTGCGGATTAGCGTTCTGACCGGAGCGAGAATCAATAGTCTGGTGGCGATGGGTCAGGGAGAACCGCTGGCGAACTACGATTCGCTGTTAAAAGCCGTCGAAATCATCAACGACCCGCGGGGGATGGGAATCGGAGCCAGACATATCACCGTTTCCACCTGTGGGATTATTCCCGGCATCGAAAGGCTGGCCCGGGAAAAGTATCAGGTTAATTTGGCGATTTCTTTGCATGGCGCCGACGATCAATTGCGCGATTATCTGATGCCGATTAATCGCAAATATCCCCTGGAACCGTTATTGGAGGCGTGCCGGGATTATATATCCCGCACCAACCGCAGGATTACCTTTGAATATACAATGATCGACGGAATAAATGATCGGCCCAGCGATCTGGCGAACCTAATCAAGTTATTATCGGGAATGTTGTGTCACGTGAACTTAATTCCGTTTAATCCGGTTCCCAATTCCGAATTTCGGCGTTCCGGCAAGGAACGGATTCAAAAATTCGCGGCCGGTTTAAACCGGGCCCATATTAAGACTACGGTACGCAAAGAGCGCGGCGGAACATTGGCGGCCGCCTGCGGCCAATTACAAGGAAAAGGCAGTCTTTGAAATGAAAATAATTGAGTTTTTCAGCGATATCTTGCGGGGGATTTTCGGATTTTTCTACGGAACGGATCGAGCGAAGGAAACGGGCAATGAAGCGCCTACTTTAAAACGGTCGAAGCTCAACCGGAACGCCGCGTCGTTTTCAAACCGGGAAACCGCCGCCGACGAGTCGTTTCCCACCAAACAATTTCGTTTCCGGAAAACGGCTCCAAAAGCGTTTTGGGTTTTTACGGTGATTGAAGGAATCGACCGGGGGCGACAATTTGTCGGGGCGGCTCCGGAGTTAAGGATCGGCAGACAAGCCGAGAATCATATCTGTTTAAGGGATCCTAAAATTTCCCGTTTTCATGCTTTAATCAAGCTCAAAGATTCGCATTTGATAATCAAAGATCTCCAAAGCACCAACGGAACCATGATCAACGATACCAAGATTGAGCGGTCCAAACTCAACTCCGGCGATTTGATCAGAATGGGCGATACGGTCATCAGGGTCACACAGGAGAAGCGTTAGGAAGATTAAGACGCAGCAGGGGTGAGTCAATGAGAGTTGCGGGCAGAACCGATCAGGGGAAAGTCAGAGAATTAAACGAAGACGCTTTCGGTTATCGCGACGGTTTATTCGTGGTGGCCGACGGCATGGGCGGTCATCAGGCCGGAGAGGTCGCCAGCGCGATTGCGGTTGAAACCATTCTTCAGGCCGATCTCAGCGGTGATATTAAAAAGGCCTTGCAAACCGCCCTTGAGACGGCAAACAAGGCAATACTCAACCAGGCTAACCGGAGCGAGGATTTCAACGGGATGGGAACCACGGCTGCCGTCTTGTATCTGGAAAAGGAACGAGCCTTTATTACTCATGTCGGCGATAGCCGGGTTTATTATCTTTCCGGTAGTGTTTTAAAACAATTGACCAGCGACCATTCGTTGGTAAACGAGTTGGTTAAAACCGGCGAAATTACGGTCGAAGAAGCGAGAACTCATCCTCAGCGCAACATCTTAACCCGCGCCTTGGGTTCTCATGAAACGTTGGATGCGGAAATTCTCGAAATCGAGGTCGCTCCGGGCGATAAGTTTCTTTTATGCAGCGACGGTTTAAGCGGTACGGTTCCGGAAACGGTCATTAAAGAATATTTAATCCGCGAGGACGATCCGGAAGTAATCGTCGATCAATTGATTAATTACGCCAACGAATTGGGCGGCGCTGATAATATCACCGTTATTTTGGTCGAGGTTTAAATTAATCGGGTTTTTACTGCAGGATTTTATATTGAAGCGCCGAAAAAAATAGAATCGTAGAAAATTTTGTTTTTATTTAAATGCGGTTGAATTGGATTCCGATTAGAGTTTATTAAGGTCCGATTGTCTTCCGTGTTGGAATGGACAATCATGATCACGGTTAATCAGATTCTCTTAATATTAAATTATTGGATGAATTGAGGTGCGGCATTGATCGGTAAAATATTGGGGAACCGATACCGTCTGCTGGAGTTAATCGGCGAAGGCGGAATGGCGTTAGTCTATAAAGCTGAGTGTTCTCTATTATGTCGAACGGTGGCCGTTAAAATATTACGTCCTCAATACGCCAGCGACGCCGAATTCGTGGAACGTTTTCATCGCGAAGCCAGGTCGGCGGCCAGTTTATCCCATCCGAACGTGGTCAATATCTTTGATGTAGGCAAGGAAGACGGGATTGACTACATTGTGATGGAGTATATCCCGGGCGATAATTTAAAGAATATTATCAAACGTGAAGCTCCGATGAGCATCGAACGCGCGCTGGACATCACCAGACAAATCGCCGAGGCGTTACACCATGCCCATCAGCGGAATATCATTCATCGCGATATTAAACCCCATAATATTTTGGTGACTCCCGAGGGACAGATCAAAGTCACCGACTTTGGGATCGCCAGAGCCATCAGCGCCAGTTCGTTTACTCAAGCGGGCATGGTCGTCGGCTCGGTGCAATATTCCTCTCCGGAACAGGTTAAGGGGGGAGTGGTCGGTCCCCAGTCGGATTTATATTCGTTGGGCTGTGTGTTATACGAGTTGCTCACCGGGACCATACCTTTTCAGGGCGATACTTCGATCTCCATCGCCATGCAGCACTTACAGGGCAATTTGATTCCGATCCGGGAATTGCGGCCGGATATTCCGGCGGCGGTTGAGAAAATCGTGGAACAGGCGATGGCCAAGGATATTGCGGAGCGTTATCCTTCAGCTTTAGCGATGCTGAAAGATATCAATTTGGTCGAATCGAAAGGTTATCGGAAACATAGATTGATTCAGGATGCCGATTTTCCCACTCAAGTTTGGAAATCGGCGCGCAATCCGCACGAAACCGGATCCAAAAGCGATCACAAATGGTTGTCCTGGTTGATCTTTGGATTTTCGATCAGCATGGTTTTGGTAGGCATTATCGGCTTCATGTTTCTTTATGCGGTGGGTCCGTTTAAGAAGGCGGTGGTGGAAGTCCCCGATCTGGTTGGGGAGGAATTGGCGGAGGCGCGGCAGTTGGTGAAGGAAGAGGGCTTGAATTTAAGAGTCATCAATTATTTATATAATTCCGAATATCCCAATGGAACGATCATTTCCCAACAACCGGCGCCCGGTCAGAAGCGAAGAGCCAACACCGAGGTTGAGGTGGTAGTCAGCAAAGGCCCGCAGTTGGTAAGAGTCCCGAACCTGATCGGGAAAAATCAATTGGAAGCGGAATTGGCCTTAGAAGAAGTCGGACTATCCCTGGGTGAAATTTTGGTGGACTCAAGCCCCGAGTACCCCGAGGGAGTAGTCATCAAGCAACTTCCGGACCGCAACACCCAAATAGAACATGGGGCCAGCGTATCGATTACCTTAAACGTAACTTCGACCAATTTAATCAAGGTGCCCAATTACATCGGCAGGCCGTTAAGCGAGGTCCGCGACGAACTGCGAAGCTTGGGTTTGGTGTTTAACCAAGCCACGCCTACTCCCAGCAATATTTATCCCGAGGGAGTAATCGTGGACCAGCGGCCTTTACCCTATGACCGGGTTCCTTTAGGAACCGCCATGAATTTTATCGTTAGTTCCGGGTCGGATTCGAATTAGCGGAAGTTATCAATAAAAATAAAAAGGAAATCGTTATTCTGGAAATTAGGTAGGCTGGAATTTGGTAAAAAAAGACGTTGAATTAGCAGGCGGCAGGGTTGTCAGAGCGATCGGCGGGTTTTTCTATGTTGAACCGTTGAGCGGCGGCGATATCATCGAGTGCTCGGTGCGCGGCAAATTGAAATTAACCCACCCCGATATTTTAGTCGGAGATAAAGTGAAGTATCTCCCGGAAGATTCCAAAGGGGTACTCACCGAGGTATTGCCCAGGGAAACGGTCTTAAAACGTCCCTATATCACTAATGTGGATTTATTGGTGGTTGTTTTCGCCCATCAAAATCCGGACCCCAACCCGGCCTTGATCGCGCGTTTTTTAGTATTGGCCGCCAGCAGTTCCATCCCATATTTGTTGGTTTTTAATAAAACCGATCTTGTCGGAAAAGGAAAAGCCGACAAGTTGGCGAATATTTACCGTGAGTACGGGTACCGGGTTTTATGCACCAGCGTGGTTAATAATCTCGGCAAGCGAACCTTGAAACGGGAGTTGGCCGGTAAGGTATCGGTGCTCACCGGACCTTCCGGAGTCGGGAAATCCGCTTTGCTGAACATGTTAAGCCCGGGACTGAAGTTGCGGACCGGAACCCTTAGTTCTAAGATTAATCGAGGCAAGCACACCACCCGGGAGGTGCAATTATTAAAAATTAATCCGCAGACTTATATCGCCGACACTCCGGGTTTTTCCCAGATCGCCTTGGATTACTTGAAACCGGAAGAATTGGCGGGTTTTTTCCCTGATTTTCTCCGTTTTTTAGGGAAGTGTCGCTTCAATTCATGCATCCATCAGAACGAGCCCGACTGCGCCTTGAAAAAGGCGTTGGAGGCTGGGAAAATTGACCCGGAAAGATACGACTCTTATTTGGAGTTATTGAAGGAGATCCGGAAATACTGGACAAATCGCTACCGATAGGAGAGATTTCATGGTTGAGATTGCGCCGTCGATATTGAATTCTAATCTGTTGAACCTGAAAGAATCAGTGTCTGAGATCAATGGAGCGGATTGGCTCCATTTTGATGTCATGGATGGACATTTCGTTCCCAACCTGACTTTCGGTCCGATGTTCGTGGAAGCGATCAAAGAGATTAGCGATTTACCGATTGAATCTCATTTAATGGTAAGTAATCCCGATTTCTTCGTGCCGTTATATGCGGAAGCCGGCAGCAAACGAATAATTGTCCATGCCGAGAGTTCCGTTCACCTTCACCGGCTGGTCCAAAAAATCAAGGAGTTCGGGTGCGAGGCCGGGGTGGCGTTGAATCCGGCAACCCCGTTGACGGCCATCGAGCATCTTTTGGAAGAGGTGGACCTGGTTTTAATCATGACCGTAAATCCGGGGTATGGCGGGCAAAAACTGATACCGTCAATGATTCCGAAGATTAAAAAATTGCGGGAACTGATCGATTCCCGGGAAATTACCTGTAAAATTGAGATTGACGGCGGAGTTAATTGGGATAATGCTTCAATTTTAGTAGAAGCCGGAGTCGATGTGGTTGTCGCCGGCACCTTGATCTTTCGAGAACCGGACCGCAGAAAAGCGGTGGCTCGGTTAAAAGGAATTGTTGCTAAGGGAGGTAATTAAACTGTCGTTCGAACATATTGATTCATTTGTAAAAGCCGCTTATTCAGTGATTGAAAATATGTTGGATCCCAAAGTTGAAGCCGGAAAACCGTTCTTCAACGAAGAACCGCTGAGTAAGTATGAAGTGAAAGTGTTGGTGGGGGTATTCGGCGATCTACAGGGGCAGGTAATCTGCGGCATGGACAGGCAAACCGCTAAAAAAATCGCTTCGCAAATGTTAATGACCGAAGTATCCGAAATCGACGAGATGAGCGAGAGCGCGCTTTGCGAATTAAAAAACATTATAGTTGGCAATGCTAGTACTAATCTGTCCTTAACCGGCTATCGCTGCAATATTACACCCCCTTTGTTCATTATGGGCGGCGAGATTCCCGATTTTTTAAAACATATTCACACGGCATTGGCCATTCCTATCAAAACGCCTTTCGGCAACGTCGACATGAATATCGCGTTGCGCAAGGACCAAATAAGCTAAGGCAAAAGGTATCGAGGTGAGGATTATGGGGGACAACATGGAAACCACCCGGCGATTTTTAGCGAAGGATGAAAAATTTTCCGAGGTTTCCCTGATATTGAGCGATGTCTGCGCGGCCTTAAAAGAAAAGGGATATGATCCGCTGGACCAGATCGTCGGGTATTTACTCTCCGGTGATCCCGCCTATATAACCAGTTACCGTAATGCAAGAGTGCTTATTAAAAGGTTGGAGCGCGATCAAATTATGGAGGAATTGGTTCGTAACTATTTGGAAAGATTGGAGATAATTTAGAGACAGTTTGATTGATGGTCGGCGGTTTAAAATAAATCCCCATCAAAACCGGCGGGTATGTTCTAAATCATACCCGATTTCCATAGCTTAAAATGGGAAGTTATATGTAATGTCGGGCGGCGGCTCGAGATTTCGTATATCTTGAAGAATGGGGTGAAATGATGTCTACCTTATTGGGAACCGAGCTGAATTCGACCCTCAAAGATCTGTTTGAGAAGAGAATCAGCACGGTTATTATGGCCACCATTGATCAAGAACAACGTCCTCATACCGCTCCTTTTAATCATATTTTAGCAACCGACTCCAAACATTTAAGGTTGGCCGTTTCCCGGAATCATCAAACCTTTTTGAATATTCAAGCCAATGGAAATGTGGTTGTAGCGGTTCTCGAGGAAGGGGATATCGCGGTTTGCATTAAAGGATTTGCGCGGGTGATTCGTAATTCGATGGAATCCGATTATAATCTGGCCGTGATCGAAGTGGAGATTTCCGAGATTAAAAAGGATAACTCGGCAACTCATTTTGTAACGCAAGGGATCCGGATCCGACACCGAAATGAACCGTATTTATTGGAATCCCGCCGCATCTTTCAAGAATTGGCTTCGGATTAAGCGGCCTTGTTGGGAGAGGAACCCTTTATTTTAAGGTGAGGCGACCCATTAGCGAACGGATATCTCTTGGCGGCGATTTTGAAGAGTTAGGCTGTGTGTTTGTGAAAATAGAAGCGATAGTTGGGAGAAAAAGATGAAAAATAGCAAATTATTGGCTCTTACTTTGATTGCGCTGCTTTTATTGGGATGCGAAACTCCGATGCCGGTTCCGTTGGAAGGTATCTACCAGGTAAAAAATAAGACCTTGACCATTTTTGATTTGTCTTCCCAAGAATACCAGTATAAATATAATATTGCGGAAGTTGTGGAATCAAAACCCGCAGCCTTAACCCTCGAGATTGATCCGGAACAGTTGTCCGACTGTCGTTACGGCAGTTTCCGGTTGGGGAACAACCGGCAGCGGACCTGGTTTGTAATGGGTAGAGATCCCGACGGGTATTGGTCGGAATTCTATATCGATCAGAATAATGATTTGGTGATTCAGGAAAAAGAAAAAGTAAAAAGTTTTCAAAGCGGCCGCGATAAAGTGAAAGGAATGCAACGGGCGCAATCGATGACCTTGATTCCGGTCCGGATTAAGGTTTCTTATAAGGGTCTGAATGGAGAAATTCAAAAAAACTTGTATTTCTTCATTATTACCACGGTGTTATCAAAAAACGACGCCTCCGATATCTTGGTGGAGGCGATCACCGCCAGTTTTCTCGACGGCGAAATTAAGGTATTATCCGGAGAAACCGTAAAAAGGATGAACTTTCGTCTAATCGACGCCAACGGTAATGGTTGCTTCAATGATTACGGCGTTGATTTATTATTTATCGACAGTAATTTCGACCATTATTTTCAAGCCAAGGAAGGCCACCGCTTGATCGAATTTTTCGATCTGCCGCTCTCCACCGGAGGGTCGAAACAGCTAAGGATCATTGTTCCGCCTTATCCCGCCCGGGTTGGAGTGATCGAAGCCGACCAAGAGTATGATCTCGGAGATTTTGAAGCCCAATCCGATCAAGATGACGATGAAGCAGACGATGACTCGGAGCTTGAGAATCAGGAACCGGGAGGAGCAACCGACGGGCTTGAGTTATAAGGCCAGGTATCACTCCGCAATCCTAACCGCAATGCTTCCAACGCCATAATCTCCGCGGGGGGGATATTTCCCAGGTTGACGTTGGGACCGAATTCATTAATCAATTTGGCCTGTTGTTTTTTGAGAGGGGCTTCCCAAATCACTTTCTCCGGCGGGATCCCCTCTTTAAACCGGTTCAATTTTTCCGCGACGACCCCGCCTTGGCTATCATAGATTCCGATGCCTTGACCGGACTCCCGGGCTTCGATTATTACCCAAGAAACCCCCATCTCCAAATCGTTTTTGATCATTGCGATCAAGTCGGTTTCAGCCGGTTGGCGCGCCGGGTTTTTCTTGCCGACTTCGGTGATTACCATTAACCCGGCTTTAAAGGCGGTTTCAATCGCCCGGCGGCGTTGGTCGGGCGCTAAGTCGATGGTGCCGTCGGATATTTCCACCCATTTAAAACCGAGTTCTCCGAGTTTTCGGAAATAACGTTCGCTGTTATTTTGCCAATGCGCAATCTCAAAGAAGGTACCGCCCGGATAAACGGGGATTCCTTGTTGGGAGGCGATTTTTATTTTGCGGTCTAAGACGGCGGCCTGGTAAAGGGCGGTAGTCCCGAATGTCAACTTAATAAAGTCGATATAAGCGGCGCTCATTTCCAATAAGTTTTCGGTTTCGGCCAATGACAATCCTTTGTCGATGACCATCGTCAGACCAACGGTTCGCGGTTTTGGGGCCCTCCCGCTTAGCGGCGCTTGGATAATCCCTTCCCATAAGTTTTTCAATTAGATCACCCGCTTCATCCTATGCTTTTGGCCTGGAATTTGTTGTCGGTTTAAATGATTTTTTACGTTGGAGAGGATGAAATTACTTGAGTTAAAGCAACCGGTTGCGACATATAAATTAGAGCGGGGAAAAGGGTATCCGGGGAGTGAAACCATGATTCGGGAGAATCTGTTGCTGATCTTGATTTTTGCTGTCGGACTGGTTTTCAATAATCATTTAATCGCTTCGGCGGCGGGAAGTTTGCTGGTATTAAAACTGGCAAAATTCCAATCGGTGTTGTTATTATTTGAGCGGCGGGCGGTTGATCTCGGTTTGCTCTTTCTTTTAATCGCGGTTTTGGTCCCGTTTGCTTTGGACAGGATCGGGATTAAGGATATCTGGCCGACGTTCCAAAGTCTGGCGGGGATCTTGGCGATCATCGGCGGAGTCGCCGCGGCGTATTTATGCGGCCAAGGATTGATTTTACTGCAACTTCAACCCGAGGTGGTAGTGGGATTGGTAATCGGAACCATACTCGGCGTTTCGCTCCTGAAGGGAATTCCGGTCGGACCTTTGGCTGCCGCCGGAGTGACCGCAATGTTGTTAAATATTTTTGGTGTTGGGAAAAAATAAAAAAACCGCCGGGGGAAAGCGGTTGACACTCGGATCAACCGCGGGCGTCGGGAGGAAGCAAGCGGATTGGAACAGGCGATCCTGAAAAATATGGCCGCGATTCGGGTGATTTCGGGAGTTCTTGAAATCGCGGCGGCTTTTATTTTTCTAAGAGTCGGCCGGGTCGATTCGGCATTACGGTTGAATGCCATGTTGGGCCTGGTCGGACCGTTGGTTTTTATCGCGGTAAGCGCTTTAGGTATTGCGGCCGTTGCGGTCCGACTGCCCTGGTATAAAATAGTGATGATCGTCTTGGGTATTTGCTTGGTTTTGGGCGGCACCAAAGGTTAGAATTGAACGATCCAACCGACGAAGGCCTCGGTTTCGTTCTTGGTCAGTCGATTGAGATCAATTCCCAACTCCAGCTGATTGACGGGCGAAAAATATTTGATAATACTGCTTCGGAAGCGGTAACCGGATTGGGGTTGTCCATAGTTTTCAATCGGACTTAAGAAGATTAAGCGATTGGCCAATTGATAATTTTTTGGTAAAGCGGACAATAAAAGCAGGTCGATCCCTTTGGAATTCGGCAAAAACCACTCCCGGTCGTCTCCGGATGAATGCGCCAAACTGGAGTAGGAGGGAGCGAATCCCGGAGCGAAATATCCTACTTTGATTTGATAAAGATTATTTTTGGAAAATTGGTTTTTATAACTGACTAGAAATCCGGGAGTCCAGTCGACCACATACTCCGGATATCGGTCCGATTTAAACGAATACCAGCCCAGTTCAGTCGCGAATGATGAATTTTGGGCCGCGGTGGACCAGTCAAGGCTGATGTTTTTTTCACCGGCGATGCCGAAGGGGATTAGATTGAGTCCCAATACCGAGTTGTTTTGGGCCCAAGCGATTCGCCCGGCCAGATAATCCTCGCTGATCTCCACTTGATCGGAGCCGGGCAGGTATTGAGTATAGACCCGGGAATAAATCCCGCTGAAATGATAATTTCCCAGAGAACGTTCGTAAGCCAACCCCTCGGCCGGGCTGGTAAAAAAGTCGGAAACCAAACCGAAGGGACCGAATGAATACCGGAATCGGCCGATGTAATGGCGGCTGTTGGGGTGTTCCATTCTTAAGAAAGCTTCATCGATATGAAGCGGCGCGACCAACGGGGGATCATACGGCTGATTATCTGGGTCGAGGCTTAGGTAACTTAAACCCCATCCGCCGCTATGCGCCAGTTTTAGGGAAAACAGCAGATTGCGATCGATAAAAGCATCCATAAACAAATTGAGCTCTTGAATAACTTTGAATAAAGGAGGCATCTGATTCCGGTCGAGATCCGACCGGGTTTGAAGATTTAGAGTTCCGCCCAGTTGAAACCGGCCCCAATTGGCTTCGAGATTATTGAAACGATTGGTTAAATCGGATAACTGACGGTCGCTGGATTTGGAGGCGGAAGCGCCGAAAACCGGAAGCGAAAAAAGGCTTATCATTAGCAAGAGACAACAGACGGCTACCGATTTTTTCATGAAAGATCCTCCTTGGGTGTGATTAATATTTAGGGGAATATTCGGTCTAGATAAATAAAACACCTGCTAAAAGGTATAATAAAAAAAGTACCAATCAAGGCAAAAAAAGAAAGCCGGCTTACCGGCTTAAATTATGTCTTTTGAACACTACATTCCCCTGCGCTTGGGTCAGTAAGGGGTCAAGTAGCGGAGCGCCAGTTTGGCGCCGGCGAAAACTTTTGTTATATATTATTAAAACCGAATCGAAAAGGTGAATTAAAATTGGAACCGGATATCCGCCATCGATTGGCGGTGATCGTTTTTTATTTGGGTAGCGATGTAGAAAGAGGGTCAGGGGTTGACCCCTAACCCTGCCGGGATAAAAGTTGTTCAGCCTTTTCAATTAGGCCCCTGACTATTAACCCGGCTTCCCGGGTGGTGATGTTTCCGTAGTCGTATCTATCGTTTTCGATCTGAATCCGGTCGGCGAACCCTAACTCTTTGGCAATTTCGTATTTTACCCGGTCGGAAACGATGCTGTCGCGACGACCCATCTTTCTCACCCCCTAGCCGAAACCGGTGTTAAAAAGCTTTTTATACCGGTTTCACTGATAGTCTTTGCAAAAAGATCGGTTTTAAATAGCGATTTTATTTAGAAAATATGGTTTGGAAAAGACGATTACGAGCACCGTTTCGCCGAGCGCGAGCACTAACACGGATAATACTCATTTTCATTCGCTAACATGCCCCGGCGCGGGGTGGAAGCTATTCAATAATTGCGTCATAATTAAGCGTTCCAACGAAAAGGGCTGATTATTACCAAAAAATATGAATGAATTATATTTTGGTAAATTAAAATATGTTATAATAGGTTGGATTTGAGTTTTGAGGGGAGCATCAAGCAACGATGAAGCACTTGCATTTTGTAGGCATCGGCGGCGCAAGGCTTAGCGGGCTCGCCAAGCTATATCAGGATCGCGGTTATACCATTACCGGTTCGGACACCCAGGCGTCGGCGGCGGTCCAAAATCTGATCAATCGGGGAATCAAAGTTTTCTTGGGACATGATCCCTCGAATATCGAAGGCGCCGACTTGGTGGTTTATACCAATGCGGTTGGGAACGATAATCCGGAGGTAAAAGCGGCTCAAAATAAAGAGGTCTCCACGATTGAAGGCGCGGAATTGTTGGGGAAGCTCATGACTGAAGTGGGACGGGGGATAGCGATCGCCGGGACTCATGGGAAAACGACCACTACGGCGATGACCGCTTTGGTGTTAACCGCCGCCGGTTTGGATCCAACCGTGCTGATTGGCGGAGAGATTGACGCTTTCCAAGGCAATCACCGTTCCGGCAAGTCCGATTTAATGGTGGTCGAAGCCTGCGAATTCAAAAAGTCGTTTTTATATCTGCGTCCAACCATTGAATTGATTACTAATATTGATTGGGACCATCCCGACTGTTTTCCGGCCTTGAGAGATGTGATCAAAACCTTTACGGATTTTGTGGCCTTACTTCCAAGAAACGGCGTTTTAATCCTGGCGGGTGATGATCCGAACGCTCTCAGCTTAAAAAAGAAATTCAAAGGGAAAACGATAACCTTCGGCTACCGGCCCGAATTTGACTGGGAGATAACCGGATATCGGACCGTAGAACCTTTAGGAATCGTGGGCGCTCTCAGTTATCGAGGCAAAAGTCAAGGTGAGCTTCGCCTGAAGATTCCCGGAAGGCATAACCTCCAAAATGCGGTCGGCGCTTTGGCAATCGCCGCGGAATTAGGGGTTAACGTTGAGAATGTCTTTGAAACATTGACCGAGTTTATCGGTGTAAAAAGAAGGTTTCAAATCAAAGGAGAATATCGCGGCGCCGTGGTGGTTGATGATTATGCCCACCACCCCGGCGCTGTCCGGGCTACTTTGGCCACAGCCCGGCAAGCTTTTAAAGGCCGGATTTGGTGCGTTTTTCAACCTCATTTATATAGCCGGACCAAGCACCTGCTGGATGAATTCGCCGGTTCGTTTAAGGACGCCGATGTGTTGGTGTTGGCCGATATTTATCCGGCTCGGGAAGTTGATCCCGGGAATATTTCCAGTAGGGACCTGGCCGCAAAGGCTCAAAAAAATCATCCGGATGTCCGATATTTAGGGGATTTGGAAGTGATTGCGGACCATTTGGCCAGGCACGCGCGCCGTGGCGATCTAATCCTAACCATGGGAGCGGGAAATATCTTTGAAGTAGGTGAAGAACTGTTAAACAAGACGGTTGTTTAATAATCGGCCGTAAAAAATAAAAGGGGCTATTGCAAAAATAGACAGCGAGCGGATGCCCTCCTTCACCGGAGCGTAAACGATCCGGCTATTTTTGGGATATCATAAATCGTCAAAAAACGATCACGGTTGTTTTACCTAGTCCAAAGGGCTTCCATCTTGTAGCCGGATGGCTTTAGCCTCCGGTTGGCATTCATTAAAACCAAATTTTACCACGATCACCTGATGACATTGGTTTTAACCCCGGCTGGAACAGCACGGGTAAAAGTCTTTTTTGCGACAGCCCCTTTGGTTTTAATACTAAAGTTTGATGATTAACATGCCGTCTTGATGTTCGAATTCGTATCTTTTGTCCTCAACCGGAATTTGAAAACGGTTTAAAAACTTTTTAGCCACTACCATTTTGGTGGTTTGACCTTGAATCTTAAATGAATCGGGCGTCGGTTCGCTTACGGGAAGAATTCCGATCTTATTTTCATCCGGGTCAAAATACAATTCTACATGTTTTTTATCATTAAAATATTTTTCAACCACCGGTTTATAAAAAGCGAACCTACCTTTGCGATTAACGCCGATAGTTTTAGATGTTGCGCCCTTTTTGGGTTTTTCCTTTTGAAATTTTATAAAAGCCACTAAAATCCCCCTCTACTAGATTTGTTTTTGTCTATTCGCCGAATGTTACTAATATTCCTGCTGAAAATGAAAATTTAACAAAAAAAACAAAAAACAATTTAAAACGAGAATACCAGTAATCTTCAGAAAAATGCAGCAAATTGCCTAAAAAAATTGTTTTCTAATGGTAACCCTGCAAAATTAATCGGTTCAGCATAAGTTTGCGGGAGTGTTGGGGCGAGTTAAGATCGGGTTTTTCCGGTGAACGCTCAAACTTTGTAAATTGAATTTTGAAGGGATATGAAGCGGCGATGAAGAAGATCTTCCCTTGTCCGAGCGGGAGGCGTCTTTTCGAAATAATTGTTTTAATACAAGCGCGGGCGCGAATGAGGCGGCTCTTGGATGAGCAGTTTCCGGATAGGAGGAATTATGAAACAGCGTTATTTGATCTTTGATTTGGATAATACCCTTTATCCTAAAGAATCAGGATTATTGAAACAAATAGACCGCCAGATTGACGGTTTTATTAAGCGTACTCTGAAAGTTCCCGAAACGGAAGTTTCAAAATTACGGCGGTATTACTGGAAAAATTATGGGACGACGCTGGGAGGAATGGTCGCTTGTCACAACATTAATCCCCTTGATTATATTAAAGAGGCTTATAATGTGGATGTCGCCGCTTTTTTAAAACCCGATCCCTATTTAAGCGAGATCTTAAGCAAGTTGGATCTAAAAAAGGCGGTTTTTAGCAATAGTCCTTTGGAATATGTGGAGGAAGTATTGGAAGTTTTGAAAATAAGGAGTTTTTTCGAAAAAATATATGACATTCAGTTTTGTAATTATTTAGGAAAGCCTAATCAGTCCAGTTATTTCAAGGTCTTATCCGATTTGGGGATTGAGGGAAAGGATTGCCTGTTGCTCGACGATACTCCGGCAAATGTTATTGGAGGGGAAAAGGCCGGTATTACCTCTATTTTATACGGAGATGCGCCCGCCGACGGCATCAAATGGAGAATTTACAACTATGCGGAACTTCCCGGGATAATTACGAAGATCCAAGCGCAAACAGCTTAGAGTTCTTTGAGTTTTTTGACTAATCTCCGGAATTGGCGTTTTTTCCCTTCCGCCAAAGCCTGATCGATTTGCTTTAAGATTGCGGCCCGCTCTTGTTCTCTTTTAAAACCTTGAGACCAGAGTGAGAGTTCGAAATCAATCAACAAATGATTATTTTGATTTTGATTCAGCTCTTTTGTTTCCTCGACAACGGTTAAATAAGGTTCGGAAGTAGAACGATCGGGAAAATACAAGGTTAAGTAGATCGGGGACTCTTCATTCGAATAAAGGGATTCGATAATTGACTGAGGTTCGGTTTGATTTTGATCGCGGCCTAAATAAAGGAGCGGGGGCAAACCGATTCCATCGGTGGCAATAACGATTAACGGACGTAAGCAAGCGCCGTTCACTACCAGTTTTAAGCGGGACAGCAATTCCTCGGTTTGGGCTAATTCCTGGAGAATATAAGCCGGAATGTCGTTGGCGAACCGGTAATTTTCTAGAAACCAATAGATAAAGTTCTTTTTGGCCCAGATACTCACCGTCTTTTTGGTCATCGGCGTTTACCCCGTTCTATTGAATCTTAAAAGTCTTTCTACTATAATATTCGGAAGAATTCGATTCAAGACTGAGAGACAATTATTGACAAATAGGCTTAAACCTTGATAATTTCTAGATTTGATGCGTTTTATAAAGGCGATAGGCGGGAATCATTTTCAGCATTTTTGATTATAGTGGTTTCAAAATGTGAAATAATAAGCGCGGGAAGGAATGGTTTGAGGTGAAAGATCCCAGAGTACAAAAAATGGCTGCGGGCTTGATCAATTATTCCGTAAGACTACAACCGGGAGAGAAGATTTTGATTGAAGTAATCGACTCGGGAATCCCTCTGGCTTTAGCCGCGGTAAAAGAGGCATACCGGGTCGGCGGTTTACCGTTTGTGACGGTCAGGAATCGGCAACTGGAGCGGGAAATCATGTTGCAAGCGACCGCGGAACAATTGGATAAAATGGCCGAATTTGAACTGGTTCAGATGAAAGAGATGGATGCTTATCTAGGGATCAGGGGCGCGGAGAATGCCAACGAAACGGCGGATGTTCCCGGCGAGAAGCATCAATTGTATATGAAGCATTATTCCCGTCCGGTGGTTGATCAGCGAGTCAACCATACCAAATGGTGTATCATGCGTTATCCTAACCCGGCGATGGCCCAATCGGCCAACATGAGCACCGAAGCGTTTGAGGATTTTTATTTTGATGTTTGTACGCTTGATTATCGAAAAATGGCGCAGGCCATGGAACCGTTGCGGCAACTGATGGAAAATACCGATCGGGTTCGGATCGCCGGACCGGATACGGATCTGTCGTTTTCAATTAAAGGACTTCCGGCAATCCCCTGCGCCGGGGAGATGAACATCCCGGACGGTGAAATCTTTACGGCGCCGGTACGGGACTCGGTTAACGGCAAGATTACCTTTAACACTCCTGCCGTATATCAGGGGGTAACCCATGAGCGGATTTGTCTGGAGTTTAAAAAAGGAAAAATAGTTAAAGCCGCCAGTAACGAGACTGAGAAATTGAATAAGGTTTTGAATACGGATGAAGGCGCCCGGTTTATCGGCGAATTTTCACTGGGGGTCAATCCATATATCGTAAAACCGATGAAAGATACTTTATTCGATGAAAAAATCAGCGGCAGCATTCATTTCACTCCGGGGCAGGCTTACCAGGAATGCGACAACGGTAATCGTTCCGCTATTCATTGGGATTTGGTATTGATTCAACTGCCCGAGTACGGCGGCGGAGCGATTTATTTTGACGATGTCTTAATCCGCAAGGATGGGCGCTTCACGATTCCGGAACTCCAAGCCTTAAACCCGGAAAACTTAAAATAAGCGAGATAATTATGGGTAATAGAAAATCCTGCCAGTTGGCAGGATTTTTCGTTTTTTGGTGGAATTTTATACTGTCGATTACGATTTATTATTTAGGTGTTGTTGCTCAAATTAATAACCATTGAAAATTCGGCGCCGGCCTTTTCGGCTTCGCGATAAATTGTTTTCAACCCGTTCCAAATTTCCTCCGGAGAATCGCTGTAAAGATAGGTGCTTATATTACCTGTTTCATGTTTAATACCGGTTTCTTTTAATGCTTGAACCGCTTGGTTTATGATCTCATCTGAATTGAGAGTCTCCAGTGGGAAAAGGGAAACTTCACATGTTAACAAGCTCTTTGACCTCCATCTTCTGTAGTTATTGTTTTTAGAATATCCAAACGCGATCCGTTTAAACGAAGAATCGTGGCGGTAATTTTTTGTAAAGGATTTAAATCGCCCAATGCAAAGGCTGGTACAAAAAGATGCGGCTCATTCCAATCGAAAACGTTAAACCCGGTATGAAGTTGGCGCGGGCGGTATTTCGAGACCAAGACGGTAAAGTTTTATTACGCCCGGGGGTTGTAATAAAGCCGTCTTACATCCAGAAATTTAAGGAGTTACAATATCAATACCTCTATATAATGGACCCCGGAGATGAAGAGCAGACTCTCGCCGATTTGGAGCCTATCAAAGAAGAAACCTTATTTCAGGCTAGGGGTCTGGTAAAAAAATATTTCACTCTTTTAAAGCAGAATAAAAATATTAATATTGACGAATTAAAAGGAGTTATCACGGATATTGTCGATCAAATCATTAGAAACCCCAATGTCGTATATAATATGTTAGACATCCGAACTCACGATAATTATACTTATGCTCATTCGGTAAACGTCTGCATTATTTCGGTAATGGTCGGAGTCGCCCTTAATTTAAACCGCCGTCAGTTGGAAACATTGGGGATCGGCGCTTTAATGCACGATATCGGGAAAATATTAATTGACAATAAAATCCTGAATAAACCGGATAAACTGGAACCGGAAGAGTCGGAGCTTATTAAAAAGCACGCTCGGGATGGCTATGAGTTGTTGAAAAAGAAGGCGGATATCAATTTTTTGTCGTCGCATGTGGTTTTTCAACACCATGAAAGAGAGGATGGTTCCGGTTATCCCCGGGGTTTAACCGGAAAAAGGATTCATCGGTTTTCGAAAATTGTAGCCGTAGTTGACACTTATGACGCCATGACATCCAACCGGTCTTACCGGGAAGAAATAACGACTTTACATGCTCTGGCGGAAATAAAACAAGAGGCGGCGCGGAAATTCGATTCCAATGTAGTGGAGGCTTTTTTACGGGTGGTTGCTCCTTACCCGATCGGGAGCACGCTCCTTTTTAAAAATGGACAAAAAGCGATCGTGAAATCGGTATCTCGGCATGAATGTTTAGTGGAAGTGATTGAAGGTTCCGAGATGGGGAATACTTTTAACCTCTACCATCATCCTAACTTAGAAGTGGATAAAGTATTTTTCAGTTAATTTTCAGTTAATTTGTTCTTTAAAATAGCTGCTCAAAAAATCGGTCTAAAACAAGAGGTCACTGGGCAACCTCGCTTTCTGGGGAAGGAATGTTGGTCCTTTCGTCAAATAATCCATTGGATATGCCGGAAATAATTCCCGCGGCCAAGATTATCAATGGGAATATTAAGAGGTGCCATTGTGGTCAAGGATTATACTGATGTTTTGATCTTGTCGGCCAGCTACGGTGGCGGTCATAACCAAGTGGCTCGGGCTTTGACTCAGGAGCTACAATTACAAGCGCCCGGGCTCAAGATCATTACCATCGATTATTGCGACCTACTTTACCCTCTAATAAACCGGATCAGTCAGTTTAGTTACATTCAAAGCATCCGCCATTTTCCCGTAGGATATGCCTTATATTATCAAGCAACCGGTAATATTTCTCCGGATTCTTTTTGGCAGAAACGCCTGAACCGGATGGGATATAGTGAGTTGATTATGTTGGTCAACCGCTTGGAACCGCGCGTGGTGATCTCCACTTTTCCCTTGCCGGCCGGAGTTCTGTCTCAGATGAAAGAGGCCGGAGTATTAAACGTTCCGATAGTTACCGTCATTACCGATATGTGTGTTCATAGCCAATGGATTCATCCCAAAACCGATCTTTATCTGGTGGGTTCTCATGAGGTTGCTTTGGGGTTGGAGAAAAGGGGGATTCCCAAAGAGCGGATCAGTGTCACCGGAATCCCAATTTTGCCGGTTTTTAAACAAACGATCGATCCGGATAAAGTCAGGCGGGAATTCGGGTTTGATCCGGGGGTGAAAGTGATCTTGTTCATGGGTGGTAATGACGGGATATTTGGGATTAACAATTTCTGTTTTCTGCTACGGGATTTGCCTTCAAGCGTTGAATCGGTAATCATCACCGGCTCGAACCAGGATTTATACGAGCGGTTGCAGTCGCCAGGTTATCGTAAGTATCGGGTCCGGGCCTTCAAGCATGTCGATAATGTAGCGGGATTAATGAAGGTTAGCGATCTGTTGGTTACCAAGGCCGGAGGGGTTACCATCTCCGAAGCGCTGGCCCAAGGACTGCCGATGGTTATTTTCAAACCCACTCCTGGGCATGAGATGGCGAACGCCGCTTATCTGGCAAGACATCGGGCCGCTTTCGTCACTAAAAGAGAACGTAGTTTAAAGAAAGTGATCAACCGGATGATCGCCGATGATCAGTTTCGCCTCCGTTTCCGGCGCAATTGTCTGAAAATCGCCGCTCCCGATTCGGCGGAAAAAGCGGCTCGTCTCATTTTGAAGTTATTGACGCCCGCTACCCGTCAGACGACGACTTTTAATAATCCTCCGGAGCGGAGAGAGATTCTTGCTTAATGAAAAAGGGCTTGTCCTTCCCGTCTGATATTCAAGGACGGTATTTGGCTTTAGGGAACGGCGTTAGCGGCGAATCTTCTCCCTTAATCAAGTTGAACTATCCATCCTGATGGGGGTTTTTTGCAAATGCGCGTCGTAATCGCGATCTTTTTTTTGTGGATTTTGGTTTTTCCCATCACCGACTGGTGGGTAAGGTTTATTTCCAGAAAAGCGATTAACAAAGAATCGGGAACGGGAGCCAAAGTATGTCTTTCTTTCGATGACGGCCCCGACCAGCGCTACACTCCGGAAGTGTTAAACATCCTGAAAAAATTTCAAGTCCCGGCGCTCTTTTTTTTAGTGGGGGCCAAGGCGGAGCGTTTTCCGGATTTGGTAAAAAGAATCGAGGCCGAGGGGCATCAAATCGGATCTCATACTTACTTTCACCGGCATGCCTACTTGCTTTCTCCCTGGAAGAGCCTGAAAACGATCACCAAAGGGGTCCAAGCCCTGGAAGCGATAATTAAGAAGCCGGTTGTCTGGTTCCGGCCTCCTTGGGGGGCGCTCAATTTTTTCCAATATCTTTGGCTGCGCCGTTTAGGGTTGCGGATCTTGCTTTGGAACGCGTCCGCCCGTGACTGGTTAAAGAAAACCGGAGCTTCCGGGATAATGAAACTATTGTTGCCTAAAGTCAGGCCGCATTCGATCATTCTGTTGCATGATTCTGGCGGTGAACCGGGAGCCCCGGCTAATACGATCGCGGCTTTGCCCGGCATCATTGAAAAATTACAAGCCGCCGGATATACATTTGTAACTCCGGAAGAGATCTTGAGGGAGGGAAGCAATCATGCAAAACGCCGGATTTCTTAGAAAAATCGCCCTCAAAATAGATGAGCGGTTTCAAAAAAAAGAGGGTTTGAGGCCCATTCCCGGAACGAAGCATAGTTTATTGATGGTCTGTTTTCATGATTATCGCGGGGAAAAACCGGTGACCACCAACGATCAGGTCACCATCGCCCCCGGCGATCCGGTGGGAGAATTGCATTTTGATAATAAAAGGATAATGGAGATTGCGGCCATCCCTTCGGAGCGGCCGCTGGAGTGGCGTTTGTTGGAGATTCTGAAGGCGGAATTTACGGCCTTAGCCGACGCAGTCGCCGCCGGAAAGCTTCCGGGTCCGGTTAAAGGGTTTTTTGGAGTTAATGTTTTAACGGTGGGCGCAAAACGGTTGGGTTTTACGTTAATACCCCTTCCCCGCGGTTGGAAACGCTGGTGGTTGGGTTTTTGGGAATCGTTATTGCGGATCGTTTTCTATTCTTATAAAACCAAGAGTAAGGCTTCGCTCAGGAAGACTATGGACCCGCATGAAGTTTGGATTTCCAGCGCGGAATTGGCGCGCAGGTATTCAAAACGGGATGAACAAGGCTAACCGGCTAAATCGAACAATAGTTGACGGAGTTGGGCGTAGGCTTCGCCGTTCAGCAAGTCAAAGCTGATTCCCGATAGGAATGAAGATTCGGGCCAGTCTTCCCGGATTGACCAGCGGCAAGTTCCGTTAATTGATAATTGGCGGTCGGGAATGGTCAAGGTAAGCGACGCGCCGGTTTCGGGACGGAACGGTAAACGGAGTTTGGCGCCGCTCAAACTCAAATCCTCGATTTTTCCAAAGACCGCCCGTCGGTTGTCAAATTGGAGTTCCGCCAGTAAGGAAGTTGGAATGCGAATGTCTTGTCTGATCCGGTGGGTTTTGGGAGAGGTTTTCTTTTCATAATTCGACGCCATGCATGGTCACCCTCGATTTAATGTATTTAGAAGATGTTTATGTATCGCTCGCTGATTTAATGACTATTCATCCTAATAGGATTGCCGAAAAAAATCGGGTTTAAACATTGACATCAATGACAGAATTTGATATATTATTTTTAACTGGATTGAGAATAGTTAAGCTGAGTTGAAGAGTCGAGTTGAGACGAGTGCAGGCGAGACGTTAGATAAGGAACGTTTTTATGCCAGGCGCTGGTTGCCTGGTTTTTATTTTTGGTCAAAAGGCCTCGGCCTTGAGATACCAACAGTACTGATAAAGACTAGGAGGTTAAGCGGAGATGAGTGTGGAGACGAGAGTAGTCAAACGAAAAGGCTTGCAAGCGGTTGATGTGATGGTGGCGGCGTTATTAATTGCCGCCGGCGCGGTGATCCGCCTTACCGTGCCGCCGATGTTCGGGATAACCCCCAATTTTGCGATTGCCATGTATTCATTGGCGATTTTATTAATCAGGCCGAGACTTGGCGAAGCGATTGGGATCGGCGTTGTAGCCGGACTGGTTTGCATGTTTTCTTCAAAAGCGGCCTATCCGGTGAACCTTGTAAGTGAAAGCGTGGGAGCGATAGTATGTTACTTTGTAATGAGTTTTTTCATTAAAATTAATAAATTTGCCGTGGCGCCCCTAATCACTACCGCTTTGGCTACCTTGGCGAGCGGTTTGGCTTTTGTCGGAACTTACTTCGTATTTCAACTGGCCCCGCTGGCGGCCATGGCGCAAATGTTGATCACGGTGATTACTTTAACGGTTTTAAACGCGATTATCGCCCAATTGTTATATTTCCCCGCCAAAACGGTTTTGAAGAGGTAGGGTGGAGATCGTGCTCGTGCTCGTAATCGTACTCGTAATCGAAAAACAACCGGATTAAAAGTCAAGCTTTTAAAAAGACGATTACGATTACGAGTACCGCTTCGCTGAGCACGAGCACGATACAAGCGTGGACACGGTGGTAATACGAACGATTTTTTAGGCGGGAGTCGCAATGGATCACCAAGTGAATGAACGAATTATTGAGGTCAAAAATCTGGATTTTACCTATCAAGGCGCTGATAAACCGGCGCTCAGAGGGATTAATCTTACGGTCCGAAAGGGCGAGTTAATCGGGATCACCGGCGCCAACGGGGCTGGGAAAACCACGTTATCCTATTGCCTGAACGGCTTAATTCCCAGTTTTTATGAAGGTTTATTCGCGGGAGAAGTCCGCATCAAAGGGCGTTCGATTTTTGATTTGAGCATCCGGGAGATTTCTCAATGGGTCGGCTCGGTCTTTCAAGATCCGGAAACGCAACTGGTTTCAGCCAATGTCGAAGAGGAATTGGCCTTCGGACCTGAAAATTTTGGAATTCATCCAATCGAAATTGAAAAGCGGATCAATTTTGCCCTAAAAGCGGTCGGAATCGAAGGCTTGAGACATTCGACCGTTGACGCGCTGTCCGGCGGTCAGAAACAAAGGGTCGCCATCGCCGCCGTCTTGGCAATGTTCCCGGAGATCATCATTCTCGATGAACCTACGGCTGAATTGGACCCGGTCGGGACCGACGAGGTGTTTGGGGTCTTGAGAAGGTTAAATCGAGAATTCGGTCTCACGGTCATTATCATTGAACATAAAATCGAACAATTGGCGACGAGTTGCGATCGATTGTTAATCATGGATCAGGGGCGAATCGTTTTTGGCGGAGCTCCCGATGAGATTTTCAGGCATTGGCGCGAGGTTCATAAATTAGGGGTCAGACTCCCTCAGGTTACGGAGTTTTTCGGAAAGTATTTCGGAAGCGAACCGCGGAAGTTGCCGGTAACTTTGGAAGAAGCTCAAGCACTGGCGGAAAATTTATTAAGTCTGGGGAATGGAGAGCAAGATGAGCCAAACCGCTATTATTAAACTGAAGAATCTCAAACAGGATTACGGCCGGGGAGAACCGGTTTTAAAAGAGATCAATCTGGAAATTTACCAGGGGGAATTTGTCGCGATTATCGGGCAAAACGGAGCCGGAAAAACGACCCTGATCAAGCATTTGAACGGCTTGTTACGGCCTACCGCCGGAAATATTTTTATCAAAGGACGGGACATCGGCCAAGAGCCCATTTCCGTCTTGGCCCAAAAGGTAGGGTATGTATTTCAAAATCCCGATCATCAGATTTTTATGGACCAGGTTTTTCAAGAGGTCGCCTTCGGTCTGAAAAATCTTTCTTTACCCCCCGCCGAAATCGAAAGCAGGACCGAAAATGCTCTTAAAAAGGTCGGGATCTATCATTTAAAAGACGCCGCGCCGTTGTCCTTAAGCAAAGGCCACCGGCAGAGAGTCGCTTTGGCGTCGGTCTTGGCAATGGAACCGGAAATCATCATCCTCGATGAACCGACCACCGGGCAAGATTATTTAGAAACGAAACAAATAATGGATTTGATAGCGGATTTGAATAAAAAGGGACACACCGTTATCTTTATCACCCATGACATGCAACTGGTCGCCGCTTATGCCAAACGGGTCATTTTAATGGGCAACGGCGAAATACTCTTTGACGGCGCTCCTAAGGAGGTTTTAAACCGAACCGAGTTGTTGGCGCGAACTAATTTGAAACCCTTACAAATTACCGAGTTTTCGCAGTCGTTGCGCAAATATGGGATACCGGATAATATCATTCAAGTCGACGCATTGGTGGAAATATTTCGCGAAAAAACCGCCCGATCCCGCAGAGCGCTGGTTAATTGCGGTTGAGTGAAGGAGAAGGATCGTTCATGGAATATCTGGCCGTTGATTCCCCGTTGCATCGTTTGAACCCGCTTACCAAACTGATCGGGTTGGCGGCTATTTTCGGCATGGGAATGCTCTTTTCCAGTCCAATCATCCTTGCCGCTTTAAGCGGAGTCTTGTTTATTTTATTTAGAGCCGCGAAAGCAACCGCTGTTTTTAAATTATACTTACGGTGGCTCTTTTGGGGCGGCGCTTTGTTGCTGGCGTTGCAAATTTTATTCTCCCATAACGGTCCCGAGCTTTTGAGATTAATTCCCGAAGATATCCCGTTATTCGGGTGGCTGGGAGTGATCAACCGCGACAGTTTAGCGGCGGGATTGACGATGGTTGCCAGGATGGCTGTTTTCGGTTTCGCATTGCCTTTATTATTAGTGACAACCCAAGTCCGGGATTTAATGGTGGTCTTGGTCGATAAACTTAAATTCCCATACCAGTATGCCCTGATGTTCATCACTTCCTTACGTTTTATCCCCAGCCTTTTTGCGGAAATTGAGAACATCCTTCAAGCTCAACGTACCAGGGCCTTTGAGTTAAAGACCAAAAACCCGGTAAAGCAGGTGAAGGCTTATCTGCCGTTAATTCTGCCTTTGGTTTTGATTTCGCTGAAGAAAGCCCAACGATTGGCCGTGGCTATGGAGACCCGCGGATTTGGGCAAGGCAAAAGGACCTATTTAAATCGGCCGCGTTTTTCCGGGGATGATTTGGCGGTGAGCGCCGGATGTTGCGGTGGTCTGTTATTGATGATTATTTTAAGGGCTTCCGGGGTGTTAAGTTGAATTATTTAGAAAATATGGTTCAGAAAAGACGATTACGAGCACCGCTTCGCTGAGCACGAGTACGAATAATATTCATTTTCAGCTTTTACCGTGCCCCGGTATGCCGGGGCGGACGGTTATCATGAAAAGATTTTCCCCGGCTGGCCGGGTGGTGAATTATTTCAAATCAGTTTACTTGAGGTGACAGAGGTGGCAAAAATACTGCTGATGGGGAATGAGGCCATCGCCCGCGGCGCGGTTGAAGCCGGCTTGAATCTGGCAACGGCATATCCGGGGACTCCTTCTTCGGAGATTGTCGGCACTCTGGCTAAAGTTGCCGGGGACTATCAATTCCATGTTGAATGGTCCGTCAATGAGAAGGTGGCTTTGGAGGTGGCCGCCGGCGGCGCTTATGCCGGCGCGCGAACTTTGGTGGCTATGAAACAGGTTGGCCTGAATGTGGCCGCCGATCCTTTGATGAGCCTTGCTTATATTGGAGTCAAGGGGGCGATGGTGGTGGTGGTCGCCGATGATCCGGGCCCCCATTCTTCACAGACCGAACAAGATACGAGGACTTTTGCGAAATTCGCCAAGATGCCGTTGTTCGATCCGGCAACTCCCCAAGAAGCGTTGGCGATGACCAAGGCGGCATTTGAAGTATCGCACCGGCGCGGGTTGCCGGTGTTCCTCAGGCCCACCACCCGGGTCTGCCATGCCACCGAAGGGATTGAATTCTCAAAACCAGTGGCCAATAAACCCGACGGCTTCTTGAAGGATCCCAAGTGGGTGATTTTCCCGCGGTTATCCTATTTGAAACATCGATGGCTTGAGGAGGAACTGCCCCAAATAGCCGCGGAATTTTCGACGAGCCTTTGGAACAGGATTGAACCCGGCTCCCGCTTGGGAATCGTGACCGGCGGGGTATCGTACTTATATTTGAAGGAAGCCGTAGCCGATCTGGGGCTAAAACCGACCATTTTAAAGATCGGCACTCCGCATCCTTTCCCGACCGGGATCGCCGCGGAATTTTTATCCCGAGTGGATCGGGTAATCGTGATCGAAGAATTGGATCCGGTTTTGGAAGAGGGAATTGTGCAGGTGGCGGCACTAACCGGGTTTCAAGGCCAAATCCACGGGAAACGTTCCAGCGAACTGCCGAAGGCCGGGGAATATAGCTTTGATTTGGTCCGCCAGAGTTTAATTGAGATATTAAAAACGGAAGTTCCGCGGGCGATCAAGGCTGAAAATGGAAAAGCCCCGGAATTACCGGTCCGTCCGCCGGTATTGTGCGCCGGTTGCCCCCATCGGGCTTCATTTTATGCGGTTAAACTGGCTACTAAAGGGATGAATGCAATTTATACCGGGGATATCGGTTGTTATACCCTGGGGAACGCTCCGCCCTTGTCGATGGTTGACACCTGTCTTTGTATGGGAGCGGGGATAACGGTTGCCCAAGGGTTGCGCCGGATTGAACCCCAACGGCCGGTGATCGCTTTTATCGGCGATTCCACCTTTTTTCATACCGGAATCCCCGGGGTGATTAATGCGGTCTATAATAATCATGACGTTAAAATCATTTTGCTCGATAACGCCACCACGGCGATGACGGGCCATCAACCCCATCCCGGCATGGGGAGGACCGCTACCGGGGAGAAGGCGGCAACGCTCGACCCGGTGGCGCTGCTTCGGGCTTGCGGGGTGGGTTTTGTCGAAGCCGCCAATCCGTTGGATTTGAAAACCGCGAACGACATCGTTGCGAGAGCGATTGCCTTTCCGGGGGTTGCGGCGGTGGTAATGCGGGCGCCGTGCGCCGCCCTTGTCAAGCCGGACCGCCGCTACCGGGTGGATGCTGATCAGTGTACCGATTGTCGGTTATGTCTCCGGGAATTGGGTTGTCCCGCCTTTTACATCGCGGAAAAACCGCAAATCGGGCTATCCTGCCGGGGGTGCGGTTTGTGCGGCCAAATCTGCCCGAAGGGCGCCATTAAGGAGGTGTCCGACAGTGAATAGCCTGAATATCGTGATTGCGGGAGTCGGGGGACAAGGTACGATTTTGGCCTCCCGGGTATTGGCGCAAGCGGCTTTAAACGCCGGATTGAATGCGAAGACGTCGGAGACCATCGGCATGGCCCAGCGGGAAGGTTCGGTTCAGAGTCATGTTCGGATCGGCGACGTCGATCTGGGGCCGGTAATTGGAATCGGGCAGGCCGATATTTTAATCGGCTTTGAACCGGCCGAAGCTTTAAGGGCTTGTGGATTAGTTAAACCTGGCGGGTTTGGTTTGGTAAATAGTCATCCGATTCTGCCGGTAACGGTCGCCTTGGGAAGCGCGGCTTATCCGTTGGAGCGGATTCTGGACTTTCTCAGCGCTCAACCGTTTCCGGTCGGTCTTTTGAATGCCTTTGAAACAGCGGTAGCCGTTGGAAATATCAAAACGATCAACGCCGTGATGTTGGGGGCTTTAGCTGGTAGCGGCAGATTGCCTTTGAACAAGGAGATGATCAAAGAGGTTTTATTGGAATTGGTTCCGGAACAGTTCCGGGAGATAAATGAGCGAGCTTTTGAGATTGGCAGTAAAGTTTTAGAGGAGGCCAGTTGAGATGATTAACAAAGTGATTCCTTTAGAGTACCAAGATTTGCACGATCCGGGTTATACCCAAATGAACCGGGAGGAAACCGCCGGTTTTTTGGAACAATCATTACGGGATTTGTTGCGGCGGGTCGGCGAACATAGCACATTTTATCGCAAAAAGTTTCAGGAATGCGGCTTCAATCCGATGGATTTTTCAGAGATGAGCGATTTTACGAAACTCCCTTTCACTTATAAGGAAGAGCTTAGGGAAGCTTATCCCCTGGGACTGCAGGCCGTTCCCGACCGTGATGTGGTGCGGATCCATTCATCTTCGGGAACCACCGGCAAAGCGGTGATCATTCCTTATACTAAAAAAGACGTCTATAACTGGTCGGTAATGTTCGCCCGTTGTTACGCGTTTGCCGGCGTCACCAGAGAGGATCGGGTTCAAATTACCCCCGGATATGGTCTGTGGACCGCCGGGATCGGATTTCAGGCCGGAGCGGAGCGTTTAGGCGCGATGGCCATACCGATGGGGCCCGGGAATACCGAGAAACAGATTCAGATGATGCTCGATCTTAAATCCACCGTTTTATGCAGCACCTCATCCTATGCGTTGTTGTTGGCGGAAGAGATTCAAAAAAGGAAGCTGAGGGAGGCGCTTCATCTTAAAATCGGGATCTTGGGTTCGGAGCGCTGGGGAGAAAAGATGCGCGCCCGGATTGAAAACGAATTGGGGATCGAAAGTTTCGATATCTATGGCTTGACTGAAATTTACGGCCCGGGGATCGGGATCGACTGTAAATTTCACCAAGGAATTCATTATTGGTCGGATCACCTCTATTTCGAAATCATCGATCCGCTGACCGGTCGGAATTTACCCCACGGTGAACTAGGAGAACTGGTAGTGACCACTCTCACCAAGGAGGGGGCGCCGTTGGTCCGTTACCGGACCAGGGATTTGACCCGGATGATCCCGGGAATTTGTCCTTGCGGCAGCGTTTATCCGCGAATCGACCGGATTTTGGGGCGGAGCGACGATATGATTAAAATCAAGGGCGTCAATATTTACCCCGGTCAGATTGAAGAGGTTTTGAAAGAGACCGAGGGAGCGAGCAGCGAGTATCAGATCCGCTTGATGAGGGTGGAATCCAGGGACCATATGCAATTAACGGTAGAAGTCGAACCGGGTTCGGATCCGGAACAGGTGGCCGAACGGATAAGAGCGAATTTTAAAAAGCGGATCGGGATTTTAATCGATGTCCGGGCGGCGGCTTTGGGAGAGTTGCCGCGGAGCGAGAAAAAATCAAAGCGGGTGTTTGATGAAAGGGAGATTTAAGCGGGTTTTTACTGATTACGATTTTCGACCGATTTTTGAATTGTCGGAGAGCCTCCGTCATATTAATTTTGGCGGAGGCATAATTTTATCTTGTTCGAAATCATGATCACCATTACAATAGTTTAAGAAGCATGATCATCGGGAGAGGATAAAATGCGGCGGCGTTTACCGGAGTGGTTGCGCAATAAATCCCCCTTAGCGGCTGAGACTCGCGAGGTACGGAAAGTTTTGGCGGAATTAAATCTAAATACCGTTTGTTCCAGCGCCCGCTGTCCGAACCGGGGGCAATGTTATGCCGAGGGCACGGCTACCTTTATGATCCTCGGAAGTGTTTGCACCCGGAATTGCCGGTTTTGCGCGGTTGACAAGGGTCCGGTTCAGCCTCCCGATCCCGGCGAGCCGGAAAGGGTTGTGACGGCGGCGGCCCGGTTGCAATTGCGGCATGTGGTGATTACTTCGGTGACCAGGGATGACCTTCCCGACGGCGGCGCTTCTCAGTTCGCGAAGACGATTAAGCTGATTAAACGGCGCCTGCCTGAAGTATCGGTTGAGGTTTTGACTCCCGATTTCAAGGGGAACCGGGATGCCATCTTGACGGTGGTGGAGGCGGGACCGGATATTTATAATCATAACTTGGAGACGGTTCCGAGGCTCTATGACCGGATTCGGCCCGAGGCGGACTACCGGCGCTCTTTAGAATTGTTGAAGTTGGTTAAGAGCCATGGGAAAGGCTTGTTGACCAAATCCGGGGTGATGGCGGGTTTGGGCGAAACCGGCGCCGAGATTGAAGCGGTAATGGATGATCTGCTGGCGGTAAACTGCGATATTTTAACCATCGGACAATATCTGCAGCCGACCAAGGATCATCTGCCGGTGGTGGAATATGTTAAACCGGCGGTTTTCAAGGAATGGGAGGCCTTGGCCTACCAAAAGGGATTTAAATTCGTAACGGCCGGTCCGTTGGCGCGAAGTTCGTATCAAGCGGGGCGAGTACGAACGGTGTTGGTTTAACCAATCGCTCCCGGCGGGCAGTGGCATGCGCCCGGCTCTAATCCTATTTAAAACGGTGCTCAAACGCAAACTTGACACGGATGGCGTTTTTTGTTAAGCTATTATTAGCACTCGATAACTATGAGTGCTGATAACAGCGTTAATATTCCTTTTATTTTAAGAGTTTTGTTAATAGCATTCATTTGCTGTTGATTCCCAGCTTTTAAATTAGAAGGAGTATCGGCGCTTTTTAATTATTAACGGCCGTTACGGTAACTACCGGTAATCACCGGCGATAAATATTCGTATCGTAAATTTTGAAAAGGTCCTTGGTTAATCCGGCTCACCGTATAGCGCACATTTTGATCATCGGCAGGATGAACTTTTTAATAATCAATCCAAGGTAGAGGTGGAAAAATGAAAGCATTATTTTTAGCCGGCGGCTTGGGAACCCGTTTAAGGCCTTTGACGAACGATTTGCCGAAGCCGATGGCGCCGGTCATGGGGAAGCCGCTTCTCGAACTGACGATTACCAATTTAATAAAACACGGTATTGATGAAATTGTATTAAGCACATGCTACAAGCCGCATAAAATTAAAGAATATTTTGGAGACGGGGAAAAATTCGGAGTTAAAATCAATTATCTATCCGAAGATATGCCCTTAGGCACCGCGGGCGCCATCAAAAACGCGCAAGGTTTTTTCAATGAAACCTTTCTAGTGTTTAATGCCGACATCTTAAGTGATATCGACCTCTCGGCACTGGTGGCTTTCCATAAAGAAAAGGGGGCGCTGGCCACCATTTGGGTAACCAGGGTCGATAACCCGTCCGCCTATGGCGTGATTGAGCGGGATCCCGATGGTTATATTACCGCTTTTAAGGAAAAACCCCAGCCTCATGAGAGCAGTTCGAATCTGATCAACGCCGGTGTCTACGTTTTTGAGCCGGAGTTGCTTGACTATATTCCATCCGGCAGGGCGGTGTCCATTGAACGCGAGACTTATCCGTTATTGCTCGAAAAAGGCGCTAAACTGGCGGTATATAGCGGTTCTTTCTATTGGCTTGATCTGGGGACTCACGCTAAATATCTTCAAGCCCATCGGGATATTATGAAAGGCCTTTTCCGGATTGACGGACTTGATTATAATCAAAACCGGCAATACATCGGTAAGTCGGCTAAAATTGACCGAAAGGCGAAGCTGATCGAGCCGGTATATATCGGTGAGAATGTGACCATCGGTTCCGACGCCGTTGTCGGTCCCGAGACTGTTTTGGGCGCCGGATCCGAGGTCGGCAGAGGCGCCACTATAGTGGGAAGCATCGCCTGGGATCACGTCGTTATTCAAGACGGAGCTACGGTAAGGAATTCGATTCTGATGTCCAATTATAAAGTGGACCGTAACAGCTGTTGGTCTAATACTATTTTGGGTGAAAACATCAAGCAACCGCTAACGCTTAACGTTACTTAGATAATATGGTTCAGTGAAGACGATTACGAGCACCGCTTCGCTGAGCACGAGCACGAGTACGAATACTTATTTCATCCTTTAACGTGACTCGGCATGCCGAGGTGGGCGATTATCTTAGATTTTAACAGTATTGGGGGGACGTTTGATGAGCGAGATCAATGCGCAAATGTTTAGACAATACGATATTCGGGGCGTTTATGGGGAAGATTTGACAGCCAAAGACGCCGAGCTGATCGGGAAGGCCTTCGGAACTTATATCAAACGAAAAGGCGAGACGGAAGCGATTGTAGGCAAAGATAACCGCAAATCATCGCCGGAGCTTTGTGACGCTCTGGTGAAGGGGTTATTGGCTACGGGAATCAAGGTAAGGGATATCGGTGTGGTAGTGTCCCCGATATTCTATTATTCCACATATTTGTACGGGATAAAGTCGGGAATAATGGTTACCGCCAGTCATAATCCTTCGCAATACAACGGTTTTAAAGTCCAGTATGGCGGCGGGACGTTATATGGCGAAGAGCTTCAAAATCTTAGAAAAATGATTCTCGAGGATGACTTCGAGGTTGGCCGCGGAAGTTTGACGGCGATGTCGCCCGTTGAGGATTATTTAAGGATGATTAAGGAAAAGATTAAGCTGGAGCGGGGGCTGAAGGTCGTTGTCGATTGCGGAAACGGCACGGCCGGATTTTTTGCGCCGCGTCTCTTGGAGGAATTGGGATGTGAAGTGATTCCGCTTTATTGCGATTCGGATCCCGATTTCCCGAACCATTTCCCTGATCCGGTAAAGCCCGAGAATTTATCCGATTTGATAAAGGCGGTTAAGGAAAACCGGGCCGACTTGGGAGTGGGCTTTGACGGTGACGGAGATCGGCTTGGCGTAATCGACAACCGGGGGAATATTATCTGGGGCGACATGTTGATGATCCTTTTTTGGAGGGAAATCTTGCCCAAACATCCCGGCGCTCCGGCGATTGTCGAGGTAAAATGTTCCGAAACATTGGTGGAGGAAATAAAACGGCTGGGAGGGGAGCCGATCTTTTATAAGACGGGGCATTCCCTGATCAAAGCCAAAATGAAAGAGCTCAACGCGGTATTTACCGGGGAAATGTCGGGGCATATGTTTTTCGCCGATGAATACTTCGGATTTGACGACGCTTTGTATGCCTGCGCCAGGTTGTTACGGCTCTTGTCCAGGAGCGACAAGCCGTTAAACGAGCTTTTAGCGGATGTCCCGAAGACTTACGCCACCCCGGAAATCAGGGTTGAATGCGTTGAAACTGAAAAGTCTTCTTATGTCGAAAAAGCGACCGCTTATTTTAAAGCGGCGGGAAACCGGTTGATTGATATCGACGGAGTACGGGTTTATTTCAAAGACGGCTGGGGATTGGTCAGAGCCTCGAATACCGGGCCGGAACTAATCGTCCGTTGCGAGTCGAAAACTCCCGAGGGACTTGAGCGGATCCGGCGGGAGATCGCGAAAGCGATC